>JAKBYW010000349.1:0-3423 GCA_021840275.1 Chloroflexota bacterium
ATCACCGGCGGCACGGACGGCGGCGCGTCGCGCTCGATACACAAGACGCTTGAACCGGTGGGACTGGCCGGTTATCTGCTCGCGCCGGAGAAACGTCCGGCGGTTTTGTTCGCGGGCAATCAAAAACTGGATGATGAAGTCAAGGAACTTTTGGGAGGCGTGACCTCGGCGCTTCACTTTAGCCCGAACGTGCGGCCTTCGCTCGACACCGAAGATATCGAACCGGCCGCGCGTGAACTGGCCTCACTTGTTATTGGAGTCCGCAGACGCCAGCTTACAGGCGTGGATGTTTTGGAAACATGGTCTGGCGGACATGTTTTGCCAACAGCTTACGCGAAGGGACGCATGTTGCGTTTCCTCGGCCAGGTCTACGGTGGGACGAAGGGCGGCATCCTCGGCGTGGACCTCGGCGCGTCGGCAGCGGTGATCGCGGCGGGTTTCAAAGAAAAGACCGTGCTGGGTGTGTATCCGCAATTTGGATTGGGCGAGAACCTGCCTGCGTTGCTGCAATACACACAACTCGAAGACATCCTGCGCTGGTCGCCGCTTGATATTTCAGTCGGTACTCTGCGCGATTATCTGTATCAGAAATCTTTATATCCTTCATCTATTCCTGCCACCGAGGAAGATCAAACGATTGCGCAGGCAATCTCACGCCAGGTCTTGTATTTGGCGATGCAAACTGCAAAGCGGGATTTTCCACGCTCGGCGCGCGCGCCAAAAGCTGGCTTGCTGCCGTTGTTCGAGCCGATCCTGGCGGGTGGCGGGCCTCTGGGCGATGCGCCCACACCTGGACAAAGTTTGTTGTTATTGCTGGATGCGATTCAGCCTGTCGGTGTGACGACCATCATTTTGGATCGTAATAATTTGCTCCCGCTTCTCGGCGCGGCGGCAGAACGCAACAGCCTTCTGCCCGTGCAAGTTTTGGATTCGGGCGCGTTCCAGAGTCTCGGTTCGGTGGTCTCGGTCATTGCTTCTGCGAGTTATGGAGAGCTTGTCTTGCGCGCTCGATTAACCTATGACAACGGTAGCGAGGCGCGCGCCGATGTTAAATACGGCAGTCTTGAATTGATGCCGCTGACAACGGGCCAATCTGCGAAATTGACTCTCCAGCCGCAACGCGGCGCGGACGTGGGCTTTGGTCCCGGACGAGGCGGCGCGGTATCTGTCAGCGGGGGAGCGATGGGCGTGGTCATTGATGGCCGCGGTCGTCCGCTGGCCCTGCCCGATGACCCGGTGCGGCGGCGCGAGCTGATCAAAAAATGGCTTTGGATGATTGGAGGCTAAGGCGATGCTGGCTCCTGTTCATCACATCCTGCCACTGACCACCATTGTGCGCGAACGTCTGTTGCCTGTTAAAGGCAAGGTCAGTGCGCGGCTCAATCAAAAAGTCAGCTCGACGGATATCGTGGCCGAAGCGACCTGGGCGCGTGAACATGTCTTGCTGGATGTGGCGCGTATTTTGAATCTGACTGCCGATGCGGTGGATAAACTCATTCGATGCAAGGTCGGAGATAGAGTCCCAATTGGCGCGGTGATCGCCAGCGGGCGCGGGCTGTTGCCGAAAAAGGTCAGGGTGCCAAAGGAAGGTCGTGTAACGGCGGCCGGTGGAGGTCAGGTTTTGCTCGAGGTGGGTGAGTCTCGCATGGAACTGCGCGCGGGCATATCCGGCAATGTAGTGCAGATCGTCCCCGATCGCGGCGTTGTCATTCAAACTTCGGGCGCGTTGATCCAGGGCGTATGGGGCAATGGCCGCGTCGACACGGGCGTGATGATCAATCTTGCGGAAAAGCCCGATACGGTTTTGACCGCCAGCCGTCTGGATGTGAGTTTTCGCGGTTCGGTCATCATCGCCGCACAGATCAGGGATGCCGATACTTTACAGGCCGCGGCAGACCTTCCGGTGCGCGGTCTGATCTTGGCGAGCTTGTATCCATCGCTTTTGCCGATGGCACGCGAAATGCGTTTCCCGATTCTGTTGACCGATGGTTTTGGTTCGCTGCCGATGAATTCCGCGGCATATAAGTTGCTCGCCACAAATGCCAAGCGCGAGGCCACGCTCAACGCGGAAGTCTATGATCGTTATAGCGGCGCGCGTCCCGAAGTGATCATCCCTCTGCCGGTTTCCTCCGAACCTGCCCCGTCCATCGATGTGGAAATTTTCGCGCCCGGTCAAATGGTGCGGATGCGCCGTCCGCCGATGATGGCCACAATCGGGTCGATCATGAATTTACTTCCCGGCCTAACCATTCTGCCCGGCGGGTTACGCGCGGCGTGCGCCGAAATAAGATTTGAGAATGGCGAGCAAGCGCTCGTCCCTCTCGTAAATCTTGAAGTTGTGGGATAATAGGAACGCAAGTACTTCACACGAGGAGATGATACCATGTACGAAGGCGACCAACAAAGTTTTGATGCTCCGCCCCCGGAAGAAAATAGCAACCGCACCTTTCTGATCGCGGCTGGTATTCTGGGCGGCATTGTGTTGATTTCACTCGCTTGTCTGGCGGGTTATTATTTCCTTAAAATTCTGCCAAATAAAGGGAACGCGCAAGCCAACGCGACTGCGCAAGCGATTCAGAACGCGCAAGTGGCACAGGCCTTGACGGCCACCGCACAAGCGTTATCCTTGCCGACTGCAACGGTCACACCGACCGTGACTCCGCTGGTAGCCCAGCCTCTTCCATCGGCCACGCTCTCCGTCACAAGCACACAGGATCCGGCAACGGCCACCGTTGGCGCGGCTTTAACCCAGGTCGCGCTGGCGCAACTAACCCATGTGCCGACCTCCACCGCCTTGCCCGGCACCGGCTTCGCCGACCAATACGGCGCGCCCGGTTTGGTCTTCATGGGCATGGCGCTGATCGCCGTGATCTTCCTGGCGCGCCGCTTGCGCGCCGCACAGACGAAATAAACAAAAACCTTGCGAAGGTTCGAACCTTCGCAAGGTTATGTTGTAACTTGATGGGACAGCGGATTATCTGCTGTCCCATTTTAATTATCGTGAATAATGGTTATGGGAGCGGGTTAGTAAATTGGGAGAATAATGCCGGAAAATTTCTCACTATATTGCTCTGACTTGACGCGGGCCATGATTTGGAAAAATATTGTCTTTGGATTAGCAATCCGGCTGTCGTCATGTAGAGCGATATAAACAATAACATTCCAATGACTACTACATTCAAGATCACCGTTGATCTTCTTTCGTTTTGTTTTTGAAGATTGGCCGGGTACGAGCGTCCGAGGATGATTACGATTGCATAAATTGAAAAAAACATAATTCCCGGAGTAAAATCGCCTGCGTACCTCATCACCTCAGCCGTATACGGCAGCAAAAGGATCCCTGGAACAAGGGCTGACATTGCGGCTGGCAATAAAGAAAGTGGAAAGAGGGAGCGATTGTTTCTACGGAATGATAGAACCACA
>JAKBYW010000350.1:0-3412 GCA_021840275.1 Chloroflexota bacterium
CGTGGTGGGTAGGAAAGGGACAAGAGGAAAGAAAATGAACGTTTCTGACGCCATCCGCACCAAGCGCGCCGTGCGCAAGTTTCAAGATAAACCGCTGCCGAAGGAAATCGTCACCGCGATTCTCAACGCGGGACGCAGGTCGCAATCATCGAAGAACGAGCAGACATGGCAATTCATCGCAATTCAAGATAAAAAGATATTGCGGGCTTTGTCCGAGTGCGGACAATTTGCAGGACATCTCGCGGGCGCGGCGCTGGCGGTTGCAATTCTGACCCCCAGCCCAACCGAAAAATTCCAGACAATGTTCGATGCGGGTCAGGCCGCGGCGTTCATGCAACTCGCGGCATGGGAATTGGGCATCGGCTCATGTCCCGCTTCGATCTATGAGGCGGAAAAGGCACGCAAGATTTTGGGCTTCCCACCCAAACTGCATTTGCGCATCGCGCTGTCGTTTGGCTATCCGTTAAACGAAGAGAAGTTATCCGCGCCGCCGAAGAAGGGAGGGCGGAGGGGGTTGGAGGAAGTGGCGCATTGGGAGAAATGGTAGAATCAAAATATGAAGACTACAATGCTTGCTGTCAAAACCAAAATCCATCCAACTGGTTTTCCGCCTGTAGCAAAAACGTTGCCGCTGGCGATTAAGCGCATTGTGTCCGAACTCAAGCCAGAGAAGATCATCTTGTTTGGCTCCTACGCGTACGGCAATCCCATGCCAGACAGCGATGTGGATTTGCTGATTGTCATGGAAACAAACGGCAAAGAAAAAGAAACATATCGCGCCGCGTCCATGTTGCTCTATCCACGACAATTTCCTGTGGACATTATCGTGAAAACGCCCAAAGAAGTAGAGGACGCGCTCAAAGGCGGAACAGACAACGGTTTTTTCATTCGCGAAATCGTCAAAAAAGGCAAAGTACTTTATGACCGAAATAAGCGAACTTAAGTCTTGGATTGCATACACAGAAAATGATTACGGCGCGGCCAAAACACTGTCGAGTCTCAAAAAACCCTTGTTACCCTCAGCTTGTTTCCACGCACAACAATGCGCGGAAAAGTACCTGAAAGCATTGTTGATCCTAAAAGATGTGGAATTGTACAAATTGTCCGTGCACTATTCTTGTATATGGAAATTGAATGACCGAATCCCTCACTCCATTTTTCAAACCTCACGGCGTCGTTGTCATCGGCACATCTACTTCGCCAGAAAAACTGTGTTAGAGCAAACGTTGCGAAGGTTTAAAACCTTCGCAACGTTGTAAGATTGAAACCTTTGCAGCGGTAGGATAAGCATGAAACACATCTCAGGGCAGTATTATCACATCTACAACCGCGGCGTGGAAAAACGCAACATCTTTGCCTGCAATGAAAATTATCATTTTCTCCTGCGCCGCATCAAAGAGTTTCTACCGAATTATCCAATAACCTTTATCGCGTATTGCCTGATGCCAAATCATTATCACTTTCTCGTCCGGGCCGAGGAGGACGATGGTGTCAGTCCATTCCTTCAACGGCTTTTCAACAGCTACACACAAGCCTTCAACAAACAGGAAAAACGTTCAGGCACGCTCTTCGAAAGCCGCGTGAAAAGCGTATTGATCGACGCGAACAGTTATCTCTTTCACATGGCGCGGTACATACATTTGAATCCCGTCCGCGCAGGATTGACCTAACGTCCCGAAGATTGGGTCTACAGCAATTATCCGGAATTCATTGATCTCTGCAAAGGGACTCTGTACGAGTCCACGTTCGTTCAGGAACAATTCGGCACTCCGCAGGAATATCGAAAATTCGTGGAGAACGCGATCCCCGATGAAATCGAACGTAAATTTGAAAAGTATAAGTTGGACGATCAATAAACTTTGCGAAGGTTTTGAACCTTCGCAAAGTTAACATTTTCAGGGGAATACACAAAATAAAAATCGTGACTTTCATCCATGCTTATCCCCATCTACACCCTACGAGTGCATTCTCTGGTTATAATCTCTTCATGTCATCCTCCCTCGACCCATTTTTCAATCCTCACGGCGTCGTCGTCATCGGCGCATCCACATCGCCTGAAAAACTCGGCTACGGCGTAGCGCGCAACTTGATCGCCAGCAAATATCAGGGCGCGATCCACTTCGTCAGCCAAAAGAACGGCGAACTTTTTGGACGCGCACTCTACACCGACCTCGCCCAGGTCCCAGACCCGGTTGACTTGGCGGTGCTGGTGGTTCCGTCCACGGCCATGGCCGAGGCGATTCAATCGTGCGCCAAACGCGGCATCCACGCGGCCATTCTCGTCTCAGCCGGGTTCCGCGAAGCGGGTCCCGAAGGCGCGGCGCTTGAAAAGAAATGTCTTGAAGTCGCGCAGGCTAACCAGGTCCGCCTGCTTGGGCCGAACTGCATTGGCACCATTGACACGCATCTTCCGCTCGACACAACTTTCCTCCAGCCGCCCATGCCGGCCGCGGGCGGCATCGCCTTCGCATCCCATTCGGGCGCGTTCTGCGCCGCTATCATTGATTGGTCGCGCCATCAGGGTTTCGGATTTTCGCAACTGGTCAGCCTCGGCAATCAGGCCGACATCAACGAGACCGACGTGCTTCCGCTGCTCGCCGACGATGAGCACACGCGCGTCATCGTGCTGTACATGGAAGGTGTTTCGGATGGTCCTCGCTTTGTGGATGTAGCCCGCGAGGTGACCCGGCGCAAGCCGGTCATTGCGCTCAAAGTTGGGCGCTTCGAATCCGGACAGAAAGCGGCTGCCTCGCATACGGGAGCCTTGGCCGCATCTGACACCGCCTTCGACGCGGCCTTTGTCAAAGCCGGAATCTTTCGCGCCGACTCCGCCGAGCAGATGTTCGACTGGGCGCGTGTGCTGGAAGTTTGTCCGTTGCCTGGCAGGTTGAGTAGCCGCGAAGCGGCGTATCGAAACCCGCACAACGTTGCCGTGCTGACAAACGCCGGCGGCCCCGGAGTCATTGCCGCCGACGCGCTGGAAATCAATGGCTTGCGGCTTGCAAAATTAGGCGACGCCACCGAAAAAACTTTGGCCGCGACTCTGCCTCCCGCGGCCGGGATTCATAATCCGGTTGACATGCTGGCATCTGCTTCGCCGCAGAATTACGCCGATTGCCTGAAACTTTTGCTGGGTGATTCCAACGTCGATTCGGTGATGATCATCCTGCCTCCCCCGCCGATGTTCACAACTGAATCAGTTGCCGACGCGATCATTCCAATTATTCAATCTTCTAAAAAACCAGTCGTGATTGCATTGCTTGGTTCAGAATTAACGGCAAGCGCATTTGAACGATTCAATCTTGCAAGAGTCGCAACTTATACATTCCCTGAACGTGCCGCGTCTGCGTTGGGAATTCTTGCTCGCCGTGCGGATTTTATTAAACACGAAGGCACACAAAGGGAAAGGCCA
>JAKBYW010000351.1:0-3406 GCA_021840275.1 Chloroflexota bacterium
TTCCAGATGACCCACGTGTCCATGTTGCCAAACAGCAATTCGCCTTTTTCAGCGCGGACGCGTGCGCCGGGAACATTGTCCAGAATCCATTTGATCTTCGGCCCGGAAAAATAAGTTGCCAGAGGCAATCCTGTTTTTGCACGCAGACGATCCTGCCCGCCATGTTTTGCCAGTTCATTGCAAATTGCATCCGTGCGCGTGTCCTGCCACACGATGGCGTTATGGATTGGCCGTCCCGTTTCTTTTTCCCAGACGACAGTTGTCTCGCGCTGATTCGTAATGCCGATGGCAGCAATGTCTGAAACATCCGCACCAGCTTTATCCAATGCCCCGCGCATCACGCGCTGAGTCCGCTCCCAAATCTCAAGCGCATCATGCTCCACCCAACCGGGCTTCGGATAAATTTGCTCGTGCTCCTTCTGGTCAACGGCAATGATATTTCCCCCATGATCGAAAATAATGAAACGAGTGCTAGTCGTACCCTGGTCAATTGCGGCAACGTATTTCGGCATAAGCCCTCCCGTTGGAAGATTATCCATATTGTAAAACAAAAAGCGGGCCGGGACAAAAAGTCCCAACCCGCTTTTCAGCGCAGATGCGGTTTTAGGCGTAATCACCGCGCCTTCACGCGGTTAGGCGAGGTCGAAGCGGTCGAGGTTCATGACCTTGTTCCAAGCCGCCACGAAGTCACGCACGAACTTTTCCTTGTTGTCGTCCTGGGCATAGACCTCGGCAAGGGCGCGCAACTGCGAGTTGGAACCGAACACCAAATCCACGCGGGTGCCGGTCCACTTCAAGTCGCCAGCCTTGCGGTCGCGGCCTTCGAAGGTGTCAGCCGCCTCGGAGGTGGGATGCCAAACTGTGCTCATGTCCGTCAGGTTGACGAAGAAGTCGTTGGTCAGCTTGCCAGCCTGTTTGGTGAACACGCCATGCTGTACCCCGCCGACATTGGCGCCGAGCACACGCAAGCCGCCGACAAGTACGGTCATTTCGGGCGCGCTCAGGGTTAGCAGTTGCGCCTTGTCCACCAGCATTTCCTCAGCAGAGACAGTGAAGGCCGCCTTCTGGTAGTTGCGGAAGCCGTCCGCTTCAGGTTCGAGCACGGCGAACGATTCCACATCGGTCTGGTCTTGCGAAGCGTCAGTGCGCCCCAGGGTGAAGGGAACTTCCACCGCGTGACCGGCAGCCTTGGCCGCCGCTTCGACCGCTGCGCAGCCGCCCAGCACAATCAGATCAGCCAACGAGACTTTCTTGCCGTCCTTGTGGGCGTTGTTGAACCCTTTTCGGATACGCTCCAGCGTCTTGAGCGCTTTCGCCAGTTGCGCAGGCTGGTTGACTTCCCAGTCCTTTTGCGGCGCGAGGCGGATGCGCGCACCATTCGCGCCGCCGCGCTTGTCAGAGCTGCGGAAGGTGGAGGCGGAAGCCCAAGCGGTGGAGACCAGTTCAGAGACCGAAAGACCTGAAGCGAGGATTTTGGCCTTGAGATCGGTGATGTCTTTGGCGTTGATCAGGGGGTGATCCACAACCGGAATCGGATCCTGCCAAATCAGGTCTTCGGCGGGGACTTCCGTCCCGAGGTAGCGGGCTTTTGGACCCATATCGCGGTGGGTCAGTTTGAACCAGGCACGGGCGAAAGCATCGGCGAATTCATCGGGATTGTCAAGGTAGCGCCGTGAGATTTTTTCATAGGCAGGATCAAACTTGAGAGAAAGATCTGCAGTAGTCATCATGGGGCGATGTTTCTTCGACGGATCGTGCGCATCAACGACCATATCCTCTTCATCAACATCCTTTGCAAGCCAAATATAAGCTCCTGCAGGACTTTTTAGCAGTTCCCACTCGTATTTGAACAATACTTTAAGATAGCCCATGTCCCATTTTGTAGGGTTCGGTTTCCAGGCGCCTTCGATGCCGCTACCAATCGTATCGCCAGCTTTGCCGCTGCCGAAACTGCTCTTCCAGCCGAGACCCATCTCTTCGATGCTAGCAGCTTCAGGTTCAGGGCCGACAAGCGCGGGATCCCCAGCGCCGTGAGCTTTACCGAAAGTGTGTCCACCTGCAATCAGAGCAACGGTTTCTTCGTCATTCATCGCCATACGAGCAAAGGTCTCTCGGACATCATGTCCGGAAGCTGCTGGTAGAGGTTCTCCATTCGGCCCTTCGGGGTTCACGTAGATCAAGCCCATCTGCACGGCGGCCAGCGGATTCTCCAGATTGCGTTCGCCGCTGTAGCGTTTGTCGCCCAGCCAGGTGTCTTCGTTGCCCCAGTAGACGTCTTCTTGAGGCTGCCAGATGTCGGCACGGCCCCCGCCGAAACCGAAAGTCTTGAAACCCATCGACTCCAGCGCCACGTTGCCGGCCAGAATTATCAGGTCTGCCCAAGAGAGTTTGTTCCCGTATTTGCGTTTGATGGGCCAGAGCAGGCGGCGCGCCTTGTCCAAGTTGACGTTGTCGGGCCAACTGTTGAGCGGCGCAAAACGCTGATTGCCGGCGCCGCTACCGCCGCGTCCATCCGCGGTGCGGTAGGTGCCGGCGCTGTGCCAGGCCATGCGAATCATCAGTCCGCCGTAGTGCCCCCAGTCGGCGGGCCACCACTCCTGAGAATCAGTCATCAATTTAGCAAGGTCTTTCTTGACCGCCGCCAAGTCGAGCTTCTTGAATTCTTTGGCGTAATTGAAATCGGAACCCATCGGGTTGGAGGCTGGCGTGTGCTGGTGCAGGATGTTCAGGTTCAGTTGATTGGGCCACCAGTCGCGGTTGGATGTGCCTCGGCTGCCAGATGTCATGCCAGCGTGTCCAGGTACAGGGCATTTGCTTTCTTCGCTCATTTTGTTCTCCTTTTATATTGAAAACGGTTGACAATTGGTAACTGCGTTTCGTCTTAACTCTTGTTCTGACAATTTGGACATATTCCGTAGAAATCCAGTTGGTGCCTTTGAATTTGAAAACCAAAGTTTCGTTCAACCTCTTGAACGATGTTATTGACGGCAGTATCAAGTTCTCCATCCATAATCTTCTGGCATTTCGTACAGATCAAATGCGGATGCGGATAAGGTTTATTGCCGTCATAATGGCTGTCATCGCGCAAATCAATCTCAAGCACTTCGCCCAATTCCTTCAAGAGGTCAAGTGTTTTATAAACAGTCGCCAGACTCATGGTAGGAAATTGAACTTTGATCTGATCATAAAGACGGGACGCGCTTGGATGATCTTCACTTGATGCGATTGAGCGAATCAACTCCACTCGTTGTGGAGTCAGCCGATATCTGCTCTCTCTCAATTTGGCAATCAACTGCTCAAACCTGGCCTGTGAATCAGTCATATCTACTCATTATAAATAATCATTCTCTATAAATTATTATTATTTATAATAACCCTCTTGCCTGATGAAGTCAAGTTTATTACC
>JAKBYW010000352.1:0-3405 GCA_021840275.1 Chloroflexota bacterium
TTCGCCACTTCGTAGACCGTGACGCTGCCATCGGGGTTGGTGACGATCTCAAGTTTGACAGTATCACCGGCCTTAACAGCGCCCTGAATCTGGGTGGTTGCAGACAAGCTGTAGACGGTGCCATTGAGTGTAATGCTGGTGGCATTTATCGCCGTGACTGTACCGATGACTTCCTGCTTGAGACTGGGCGTGACCGTTGCAGATACAACAGGAGTTTCAGTCCCGGATGCGGAGGCCATTGCCATGGCACCGAAAGCGCTGAACGCCAATGCGCTCAGAACCAAAACTGATAGAACAGACATACGTAACATTTTTTTCATTGCTACCTCCAAGTAGAATTGAATTACATGCAGATAGTCGTCAAACCATGAGGCAGGGTATGGTTGGAAGATAAGAAACAGATTAGGATATGAAATTTTTTCTCTGTGCCTAAGATGCGTTAAATAAAGACACCGTGCGCTCCTAAACGAGGAATGCACGGTGTTCATTTGCGCCCCTTTTACTGCAATTATTTACCTTGCTTCTTTTTTTCCATCTTTAATTTTCGTTTTTCTTTTTGAGTCAACTTTGGTTTTTTCTTCTCTTCCTTGTTGCCTTTATCTTTCTTTCCGCTATCGCCCATGGTTATTTCTCCTTTTTTGAATATGTCTTGGATAAATTATAGTGCCAATACACAATTCTACAGAATTTTTGACGAATGACAAGGTTCAATTTTGAGCATGGCAATATCAGTTCCATTTGAGCCGTTATACAAATAAGTCGGATTGCCTCTTCTCACCCTTTGCTACCGGCGGATAAGCGCGCATGTAATCTTCGTATTCGCCGAGAGCACGACTTACAAATCCCATCAAACCGCGCCGCATCTGCGCGCCGTCTTGTGAAGCGTGGCACGCTCCAGCCTCGGCCTTGACCGATGAAACGGAACGAATATCCAGACGCACATGAACGGGGAAATCCACATCGGCTAAAGACTTGAGATCCACATCTTTGTTGCGCCCGAACTTGCTGGGGTCCTGTCCAAAGAGCGGCATAATGCGAGTGGCCGCTTTGAGGAACCAGCGCGGGAAAACCTGAAAGTAAAGTGAGGTTGGTTTAAATGGCGATCCGCTTTCGGGGTGGAAAGAGGCGTCGTCTGATTTTTCAAACGCCAGCACGGTGGCTTGATGAATGTGAATGTGGTCAGGGTGGCGGTATCCGCCCATCGGGTCAAAAGTCAGGACGACATCCGGCTTCAGCATCCGAATATATTTGACCACCCTTCCAGCCACTTCATCAACAGGATGGACAACCTGCGCATCGGGATGCTTATTATCCTCCGTGCCGGGCATGCCAGAATCGCGATAATCTAGAAAGAACACATCTTTCAAGCCAAGATGTTCAGCCGCGCAACGAAGTTCAGCCTCGCGCAATTCAGCGATGGATTTAAATCCGTACATGTGTTCGGGGTCCACCGTGCCCACCTCGCCGCGCGTGGCGCAGACGAGATAAACGTTAAATCCTTTACGGGCATAAAGGGCAAGCGTGCCGCCCAAGCCAAACGACTCGTCATCGGGATGTGCGAGAACCGCCAGCAAAGTGGGGATTGAATTATTCACAGAATTACTCCTCCAAGATTATTGCAACAATGATACTCGAAATCCGGCATGGTAATATATAATACCAAAAGAGAGTTGAGTGATAAATTAATTTGGTCCAAGGTTTCATATAAGCAAATAACGCTTGCACTCAATCCATTCAACAGCTATACTCTCCCCACTTTTCTTTAAACAGGAGCATATATGAAATTCGAATCGCTTGCCATCCATGCAGGCCAGGAACCGGACCCGAACAACGGTGCAGTCATGACGCCAATTTATCAAACATCCACTTATGCACAAGACGGGATAGGAAAAACCCGCCAGGGTTATGAATACTCGCGCACCAAAAATCCTACGCGCTTTGCACTGGAAAATTGTCTCGCCGCGCTTGAAGGCGGCACATACGGCCTGGCCTTTTCATCCGGCATGGCCGCCACCGACACAGTCCTGCGCCTCCTTTCAAGCGGCGATCACGTTCTGGCAGGCAACGATGTCTACGGCGGAACCTTCCGTCTCTTCGATAAAGTGCTCACGCGCTACGGACTGAAATTTGATTTCATAGATACCACCGATCCGGAAAATGTTGCCGACGCGCTCACCCCGCAAACCCGCATCGTCTGGCTTGAAACGCCGACCAACCCTCTTCTCAGCATCACCGATATTCGCGCCGTTGCCGAAGTCGTTCACGCGCATCCCAACCGTCCCTTGCTCGTCGTGGACAACACTTTCGCCACGCCTTATCTACAACGTCCGCTCGAACTCGGTGCGGATGTTGTCGTCCATTCAATGACAAAATATCTCGGCGGGCATTCAGATACCGTCGGCGGCGCGGTCATCGTCAAAGACAAAGACATTTATGAGAAACTCGCCTTCCTGCAAAACGCAGTCGGCGCAGTTCCGGGACCGATGGATTGTTTCCTTGTTTTGCGCGGGATCAAGACTCTGCCGTTGCGGATGGATCGCCACGCCGAAAACGCCGCCTCTCTCGCGGACTTTTTAGCGGGTCATTCCAAAATCAGCCGGGTCTTCTACCCGTTCCATTCCAGCCACCCGCAAGCCAACATCGCCAAACGACAAATGAAAAACGGCGGCGGCATGATCTCCATCGTCATGAAAGATGGACGCGACGCGGCCGTCAAAGTTGCCGAGGCGACGAAGCTATTTACGCTGGCTGAATCTTTGGGAGGCGTTGAATCGTTGATCGAAGTCCCCGCCGCGATGACGCATCTTTCCACCGCCGGTTCGCAGCTCGCGGTTGACCCGGGCCTCGTGCGACTCTCGGTCGGCATCGAACACAAAGACGATCTTCTGGCAGATATTGAACAAGCGCTGGATAAAGCATAACCAATCTAAATTAAGCAGGAGTCGCTTCATAAAAAAATGGAGATTATTTCTATTACGCCTGACAACGATTATCTCATCCAACAAGCCGCACAGATTCTTGTGGAAGCCTTTATGATCCACGCACCCGAAGCCTGGCCCACGCTGGAAAAAGGCCTGGAAGAAATGCATGAAATGCTGGCCACTGACAGAATCCTTCGCGTGGCTCTTGATGCAACCGGCAACGTCGCAGGTTGGATCGGCGGCATCGAGCAATACAATGGGCATGTTTGGGAATTGCATCCGCTGGTTGTGAGACCCAACCTGCAACGCAAGGGAATCGGACGCGCACTGATTCTGGATTTTGAAGAGCAAGTCCATGCTCGCGGCGGCCTCACTATCACGCTTGGAGCGGATGATGAGGATAACAGAACGTCGTTATCAAATACCGACCTCTACATTGAAACATGGGAACAAATCAAAAACATCAAAAACTTGAACGGTCATC
>JAKBYW010000353.1:0-3399 GCA_021840275.1 Chloroflexota bacterium
CCCGCTTGCACTGAGCGCAGTCGAAGTGTCCGAGAGATGAAGCGGTGTGATCAGATGATATCCGAATTGGTCACCGTTGAATTGATTCCGAATCGCAACTTGATTCTCAAAGTCATACGTGCCGCTCAGGCGAACGGCACGCCATTCCATTGTGGTTAAGTCATTCTTTGCAGGCAGGTCCAGCGGCGGCATAGCACGCACAGCATAGACGTGTAAATTAAATGCACGAGTCTCAGCCAGACGATCCAACTGCCAAATTCCCAAACGAACACAAACTGACGCAGCAACAATAACCAAAAGTGTGGCTACTATCCAACTGCGGCTGAACATTCTCCGAAAAATCATGTGGCATTCTTCTTATGACAGGCAACTCATTTGCCCGTCAATAGAAAGCTAACATCGGTTGCTATGCTGTCTGGCTGCGTATCTGGTTGAAAGGTTTCCCGTATGTTCCCCGCTTGATCGATTACATAAAGGAAAGTAGAGTGGGTCTCGCCTTCATTCTCAACAGTGACACCATAGTCTTTCCAGGCTTTCTGTAATTCTTCAGGCGTGCCCGTAAGGCCAAGGAAATTCGGATTGAACTTTGCCATGAAATCCTTCAAAGCCTGCTGCGTATCCCGCACAGGATCTGTGCTGACCATAACAACTTGAACATCCTTGGATTTATCACCAAGAATGTCGAAAGCTTGTTTTATGTGCGCCATGGTCAGCGGACATTCGTCAGGACAGTTGGTATAACCAAAATATAACAGCACCACCTTGCCTTGCATGTGACTCAAGGCAAAAGGCTTCCCATTGTTATCAGTTAAATTGATTTCAGCTGCATGTGCAGGCGGATTAATAACTGCACCGAGCAAAGTATGCTTTTGAGTCAAAAAGACAATCGCAGTTGCCACCACGAGAACCGCAATAATGGTTACCCCAATCCACAAAGTCTTGCGCTGCATTACAACCTCCAGGAAAAATAGATGAAATTAATTAGTCCGCTTTTTTAATGGCCAGACCAATGCGCCGTATAAGTAAGCCAGGATTCCCATCGGGATGCCAGCTTCAAGGATTCCGACGAGGCGGGTGCTGGTGTCGAGCGAAGCTCGCACATCCAAACCAAAGTAATGGGTCGGCTCGAATGAACATTGATAGGCAAGATTGCCCGCTTGTTCAAGCCGAAGACTTGCCGTGGAAGTGGCCGGAATCCAAAGCGGGCCAAGCTGATGAGCAACAAGATCTTGATTGATAACCACCAGAGTATCGCCCAGCACGAATCCCATGTCGGTTGGGATGCCGGGTGCCGCTTCCCCTTGAGCAATTTTTTCCGCAGTACCCGCCGGGATGGTTAATTCGATACGTTGTGGAGCGCGATCATATTGACGCAGCCACAAAAAAGAAATCTCACTCACAACAACACCGAACAACATTCCAAACACGGAGGCAACTAGTATACGTTTGAGAAGCATTTGCAATCCAGACTCGATTTCACTATTCTTGTCAAAACAACGCCGACAAAAAACATCATCTCATTTTGAGCGCGAACGTTCGAGAGTCTATCACCAGTTTTGATATTTCACATCCAATGATGGTCCAACGCTAAAGTCATTTTAACCATTAATCATTCCCCCATAACGCCAACTGGTCACTCTCGAATTTTCCGCCTTTCACAATTTTGAGTGCGATACGGACGTGTCGCACTCAAAATTGTATAAAAATTTATCAAATCTTGCCGATCAAGTACAAAGCAGGATAGAAAAAGATCCACACCACATCGACAAAATGCCAGTAGACAGTAGCCGCCTCAACACCCCAATGTTTCTCAGGAGAATAAAGACCGCGGGAACCGTTACGAATAATGATGGAAAGAAAGATCAACCCGGTGATGACATGGAAAGTGTGCATGCCTGTCATCATGAAAAAGACAGCTCCCGCTGCATTCGTCGACGGGGTAACGCCTTCCGCTATCGCAGACGGCCACTCCACTCCAAGCACTCCCGCCACGAACGCGAGCCCAAGTACCAGCGTCAACGATGTAAACAGGGTGAAGCTTTTGCGATCACCGTGTTCCATGGAAACTTCAGCCCGATTCATAAAGAACGAAGAGAGCAGCAATACGGAGGTCACGATCAAGCCGAGGACCTGGTTGAGAGGCGGACGGGTCAATCCCAGTAAATAGAAGCGCGAGACCGCAAGTCCGCCAAAGACAAAGGAATCCGAGAGCAGAAAGAGCCAGAGCCCCAGCCTGCTTGTGGTCAACTTATAAGCATAACTGTGTTGATCAATGTCAGGGTCTTCCGATGCAGTGAGTTTATAGATATGCATGTAGTAGTATAAAACCAGCCCGAACTTAACCACCGCAATAGCTACCAGTAACACCACCGAGCCAATTGCAATTGCCACGAAAAATTCGAGTGCGGTCAATACAGCCAGGAATACAAAGATAAGCGCGCCCTGACGGAATGCTTCGGATTTGTTCAGATGTGCCATAATTTAATTCCTTCCGCCTGTTTTTTTATTGGCGAATTTTACATAAACCGAATCGGCCAAACCATAATCATACGGCTCGCCTACCACTTCGAACGGCTGGTCATAATTGTGTACAGGCATTGGTGAGGAAACCTGCCACTCTGGTGAGCGAGAATTCCACAGATTACCGGTGGCAGGTTCGCCATTTTTCATACTGCGGAAGAAATTTATAAAGAAGATCAACACTGAGAGAGCAATTACGAAAGCGGCAATGGTCATGACAAGGTGATAAGGATCAAAACCCAGAGAGGCGTCATAATCCGCAATGCGGCGGCGCATGCCCAACAAACCGATGCGCATCATCAAGAGAGTCAAGACGATAAAAGACGGAGTCATCAACCAGAAATGAAGCCGGCCGAGAGCCTCGTTCATGCGACGCCCGGTCGCTTTTGGAAACCAATAATAGATTGCCGCAAAAAATGGCAGGAGATATCCACCGAACAACGTATCGTGGAAATGTCCAACAATCCAATAAGTATCTTGAAGATGAAGATCGGTTGCCACCGTCGCGTTGGGAGGGCCGGATAAACCACCCATCAAGAAAACAACAATACTTCCCAAGATAAAGAGGAAGGCCGTGGGATATGGGCCTGCGACCTTTCCCCTCCAGATCGTTGCAACCCACGAGAAGAATTTGACTCCGGTGGGAACAGCAACGAGTAAAGTGCTATACATGAATGGCACACGCAGGTATTCATTCATGCCCGATGTATACATGTGATGCGCCCAGACCAGGAAGCCCACCAACGCGATACCAAGCGATGACATGGCGATCCAGCGATAGCCAAACAGCGGCTTGCGAACGAAGACCGGCAAAAGCTCAGAGATGATCCCGAGGCCAGGCAGAATGAACACGTAGACTGCCGGGTGAGAATAGAACCA
>JAKBYW010000354.1:0-3380 GCA_021840275.1 Chloroflexota bacterium
TAGAGCGCACCCGTCGCATCGGATGTCATCGTCATTTGCGCACCAAGGAAAGCCCATCCACAACTCATGGATGAACAATCCGGCCGGGCTCCCGAGACGTCGAGCAAGGTGGCTGTCCAGGTCTTGTCGCCATCGCTCGATTTACTTATATACAAATTAACCGGCCCCTTTGCGCCGCCGTTCTGAGTATACCCAGCCCACGAAAAATATACCGATCCATCGGGTGTGATAGTTCCGCCGCCCGCCAGCGACCAGCCCAATTTGGCACTCTGATTTACCTTCACCTCTATGAATGTCACGCCGCCATCGTGTGAAGCCGCAGCCAGCACGGTCTGTGAATGGTTATATACAACATAAACATCCTGTCCGCGCACCGCAAGGATTGGTTTATCGACACCAGCATTGGTCGAGTCTGCCAGAACGAAAGTCCATGTCACGCCATAATCTGCTGACTTCGCGACCTCGATACTGCTTTTGCCGTTCTGCAACCAAGATGCATAGAAGGTTTTACCATCTACAGGATCAACGACAATCTGCGCGTCCCATTGCCCGGTCGTATCGCCGGCCGGATACATGATGGTTGGGAAACCCCATGTCAACCCATGATCACTGCTGGTTTGCAGGATCATCGTTGGACTGTAACAAGCCGGACACCCCGGTACGCCGTTGTATTGCGGATAAAGAATATAAGCATGCCCGAAACGATCCGCTGCAATGGCTGGCTCCCACTGATCGCCAGATGTGAATCCCATGCGCGTCTGCGGCGCGAAACCGCCGGTCGCCGACATCTTGGACAAAATAACGGGCGCGCCCGGCGGCGCGCTTCATCACGATGTCGGCCATTGTTTTATCGTATGTCATAACGCTCTATCTGATCTTCGTGGCACATTTCTTCACGCCGGTTATGTTGTTGGTTTTCATGGCCATCAAACCCGCACAAATCGCCATCCAGCGCATGTCAAAGCCGCGGCCCAGCGAACCGCCCGCTGGATATCCGATCTGGCCGCGCTGGTTCTCGACGGTCTGCTTCGTCCACAACCGCGTGTTCAGCAATTACTTTGTATTGGCTTAGGTGATCGAGACCGTAATCCGCACGTTCTTGCCCAATTTCTGGCGTCAGCCGATATTTTTCACACGACCAGCCAAACCCCAAGCGAGAAATCGTTCGAGGGTTTCGGTTATTCAATATTTATCATAATTATCTATAATATTGACAAGTAAGGCTGGGATGGGTATACTTACCTTCTATGAAAAGCACCAAAGATCGAATTCTCCAAACCCTGCTGCGCCAGCCACACCGCACTATTAATGAACTGGCAGAGGCTGTAAGCATTAATCCTATTTCCGTCCGCCACCATCTGACGAATTTGCAGATGGAGGGATTGGTGTCAGCGGAGGAAGAACGCCACGGGGTCGGGCGCCCACGCCTGGTCTACGCGCTGACCGAAGACGGCATGGAAAAATTCCCGACGCGTTATCTGCGCCTGACCACGCGTCTTCTGGCGCAAATGAAAGAGTCCATGCCTGGGCCAATCGTCAGCAAGCTGTTCAGCCAGATCGCGGATGATTTAGCCAGCGAATATTCCGATCAGATGCGCGGCCTCAGCATGGAAGAACGGCTGGATTTTGTAAGAGACATGTTGGCGGAAGAAGGCTTTACCGTTGAGTGGGAAAAGAAAGGCGATGAGTATCAGATCCATGAAATCTCGTGCCCTTATTATCAAATCGGCGTGGCGCATCCTGAGGTCTGTACGGTTGACCAGGATTTGATCTCGAAGATGCTGGCTGTGCCTGCCAATAAAATCGAATGTATCTTAAGCGGCAGCGCGCACTGCACCTACGTTGTGCAGTCAGGGCAAGGCGTGACCCGATAAAATACGAAGGAATTTACAAATGTCTGACGAACAAATAACGAATCAAATCAAGTGGACAATTCATGAAACAAACCCGGACTTGGTGGAAGTTGTACGAGCCAAATTATCGGAAGTGGTTGACCCTGAAATTGGCATGAACATCATTCAACTGGGACTCATCCGCAATGTAGAGCTTGAGAACGATATCGCACGGCTCAAAATGATCCTGACCACTCCGTTTTGCCCCTATGGCCCGGCCATGCTCGAAATGACCAAAGCGAAAGCAGTTGAGGCTTTGAATAGACCCGTTACAATCGAAATGGGCATGGACATGTGGGACTTTTCCATGATGGAAGATCCGTCCGCTTTAGATTGGGGATTGTACGCGTAATAAAAGATCAAGCCTGAGAATCAAAGAGCGACTCCTTGAGTCGCTCTTTTTATTGTATCTACCTTGACAATGTCACATTAACGCTTTTTCGGCTTTTTGGAGTCCAGAAGTTCTACTTCTGGAGCGTGACAGGTCATCCGCAAGTAGAACTTGCGGACTCCTTTCTGAATGTGGCATTGTCAAACTACTCAGCACTATTTTTATCGCCCTTTTGCCAATGCATGACCTGCGGCTGTTCACCCTCCGAAAACCCAGACAACACGATCAAGGCGTTCGTAACTATATTGCTGTGGTTCCGCCAACGATGGTTTAAATGGGCCGCAAATAAAAGGCTATCCCCCGGCTCCAACAGAAAAATCTGTTTCTCAACCAAGTACTCCAAATGACCGCGTAGGCAGAATACAAATTCGTGTCCGCTATGAACGATATTATGCGGGCCACTCGAAACACCGCTCTCGAGAGTCAATACAAAAGGCTCGACGCGCCCCGTAAAACGCTCGCCACCCAACCCTTCCCAAACACCGCGCGCAAACGGAATACGCACTCGTTCATCGGCTTTGACAAGAACCGCATTGATTTTATCGGTCTGCGGACCAAAGAAGGCCGTGATGGGAACACCCAGAGCATCTGCTAGTTTATAAAGCGTACTGACCGAGGGCGATGTTTTTCCGCGCTCGATCATGCTCAACGCATTGGCAGATAAGCCGCTTTTCGTTGCGAGGCTTCGCATTGAAATATTTCGCTCATCGCGCAATTCACGCAGTCTTGCGCCCACATCCAACGAAACTGCATCATGCTTGTATTCCATAACAGGCCTCCTGAACCAGGACAATTTCTCTCGATTATGTCGTTCGCTTTATGTGACATTATAACACGGAATATATGACACTCGCCACTATTGTGAATTTATTCACACGTGTATTATATATGCGCCTATACACATATAAGCAGAAAAACATCTATGGAATCGCAATCCTTAACTCAGGAAATCAGCCAGCTAGAAGCAGATTTTTGCTTCGCCCTCTCTGATCCAACACGTATCCTTCTGCTGTACGCGCTAAGCGAGGCACCGCGCAATGTGACAGAACTGACCCTTGAACTTGGCATCACCCAGCCGAACGTCTCACGGCACCTGA
>JAKBYW010000355.1:0-1765 GCA_021840275.1 Chloroflexota bacterium
TTGCCTGAACGGCGTTTTTCTATAAAGGCCACCGGCATGTTCATGTCAGCCGCGTAGTTGCGCGCTTTTTTGGCAAAGCCCAGATCAGTGGCCACTACTACCGGGTTGACAAGCTGGGCGCGTATCATGGCGATAATATGATCTACGATCAAGTGCGAGGCGGTCAGCACATCGCCGGGTATGGAGAAAAAGCCTTGGATTTGGCCGGCGTGCGGGTCGAGGGTCATGTAGCGGTCCGCGCCTGCAACTTCGATCATATCCGCTACCAGTCGCCCCGTGATTGGCACGCGCGGCTGGTCTTTCTTGTCCGAGCGGCCATACGCAAGATACGGAACGACTGCGGTGATGCGCGCGGCCGAGTCCAGGCGCAGCGTTTGAATGGTGATGAGCAGTTCCATCAAGTTGCGATGAACAGGCGAAGCCGTGTGCTGAATGAGATATACATCCTGTCCGCGCACGCTGTGCCTGAGTTGCACAAACAGGTTTTCATTGGGGAACTCGACTATTTCGTAATCACATAGCGGCACATTCAAATAGTCTGCAATCTTTCCTGCGAGGTCAGGCGAACCTGTTCCGCAAAATAGCTTGACCTCCCCGTAAACTTTCATCTCATGAAGGTGCGTGTGATGACTCATCTCTTCTCCTGACGCGCGTTCCACTCCGAACGCAAAACGCTCATAAAATGTACATCGACATATTTGCCGTGTTTATAAACCGCCTGACGCATCATGCCGTCCAAAATAAAACCTGTCTTTTCATACACCCTTTTGGCGCGCAGGTTTGTGGAATGCACGCGCAGATAAATGCTGTTCAAGTTCAACGTCTCGAAGCCGTGTTGCAGGATCAATTCCACCGCTTCGGTGCCATAGCCCTTATTCCACGCCGATTTGTCGCCGATCATAATGCCAAATTCAGCTGTGCTGTTCATCCATTCGATGCGAAACAGACCGCAATTACCGATCAACCGCCAGCCGCGTTTTTCCTTGATCTCGATTGCCAGCGGCTTCTCGGCCTGCTCTCCCAGACTCGTTCGTTCAAACCAGCGCTCTTCATCCGCAAGCGACATCGGCAAATTAGCCAGCAAACCTTCCGTCACTTCGGGATCGTTGATCCACTCATGAAATTTTTGCAGATCGCTTTTTTCCACGCCGCGAAAACGGATGCGTTTGCCGTACATCATCTCGACCTTCCATTTGTCAACATCCTGACAGCTTCCCGCGGCGACAAACTTCTTTTATAAACCTGCACCATCACTTCGTCATATTTGGATTCGGGGACGCGTTCGCGAAATTGCCTGACCAGCGTTTCCTGCAAAACCGCATCCATCTCAGACTCGAGGCGGACGCGCTCACGAACGGCCCAATCCCCGCTGACGCGTAAATACTCCGCGTGAATAGCGATCAGTTTAGCCAGCTCAGGGACGCCGGATCCGTCAATCGAGATTGTCCGCTGAATGGGCGGAATCCAAAGCGCCGCGTCCTTCACCTCCGGCGCGACGCTCATATATTTTCCATGATGTGAAAATATGTGTTGGGTTGGGTGCGCCAATTCCAGCATGGACTTCAACGCTTTTTCAGTATTCTCCACACCGGGACGGTCCGCTTTGTTGACGACCAGAATATCTGCAATTTCTAGAATCCCTGCCTTGATGGCCTGGATATCATCGCCGAGGCCGGGCGCTTCCACCACCAGCGTGGTATGGGCCAATCGAGCGATGTCCACTTCACTTTGTCCCGCCCCGACCGTTTCTATCATCACGATCTCA
>JAKBYW010000355.1:1775-3378 GCA_021840275.1 Chloroflexota bacterium
GTGCCAATCCACCAAGCGAGCCGCGCGTTGCCATCGAGCGGATGAACACACCCGCGTCGCCGCTCAAATCTCTCATGCGAACACGGTCGCCCAACACCGCGCCGCCCGTAAACGGACTGGATGGATCAACCGCCACGATTGCCACGCGCTTATTTTGTTTGCGAAAATATAACGCCAGTTGATTGACAAGCGACGATTTGCCCGTGCCCGGCGCGCCCGTCACACCGATCAGATGCGCTTTTCCAGTGTGAAGAAAAAGTTCTGCAAGCGCGGCATGGCCATCAGCTGTGTCATTCTCAATTTGAGTTAGAGCACGCGCCAATGACAAGCGGTCACCGTTAAGAATCTGAGTTACCAAGTCCATCCACAATCCTTACGTATTCCGTAGTGTGGATTACGTAATATTATTTCACAGCGTTCCGAATATCCTTGATGATATCCTCCGTTGAAGCGCCGGGGCCATAAACGCCAGCCACACCCATTCGCTTCAACTGCGGCACATCTTCATCCGGCACAATGCCGCCGATGAAAACCTTGACCTTGCTCTGCCCGTTGGCCTTCAACAATTCCAGGATACGCGGCGCAAGCGCCATGTGTGCGCCTGAAAGAATGGACAAACCGACGATATCCACGTCTTCCTGCAAGGCGGCTTCGGCGATCATCTCAGGAGTTTGACGCAGGCCGGTGTAAATGACTTCCATACCGGCATCGCGCAGCGCGCGCGCCACCACTTTTGCGCCGCGGTCGTGCCCGTCCAGGCCGGGTTTGGCTACCAGCACACGGATCTTTTTATCTGTCATGTTTCCTCCGCGAGGGATTTCTGTTGGGATTATACTATGCTACGCTTCTCTGCCTCTGAATGATTTTGCGCTTACACTGAGGCTGGGAGCAAGAGAAAGATTAATTTACTGATGTTGCGCAGTTTTTCTCCCTCATCTCCACCCTTCCCCTAAAAGGGGAAGGGAGTCCCTCTCCCCTTGGGAGAGGGTTGGGGTGAGGGTGCGTAAGGTGAGTAATTTAGAAGGAGGCTCCTATGCAGCCCGATTTGACTGAAAAAACCCTGGAGTTGATCCGCCGCACATCCAGCAGTTTGCCGCCGGATGTGGAAAAACGCCTGCGCGAATCGGTTGAAAAGGAAGAGCCGGGTTCAGCGGCACGCGGCGCGCTCGAGACGATCATGAAAAACGTTGAGCTTTCGCGCGCCAATTCCACACCAATCTGCCAGGATACCGGCACGCCGATCTTTTACGTGCATTATCCCGAAGGCTGGTCCACGCGTAAACTGCGCCAGCAAATCCGCGCTGCGATGGTGGAAGCCACCAAGCGCAACTTCATGCGTCCCAACGCGGTGGACGCCATCTACGATAAAAACAGCGGCAACAATCTTGGCGGCGAAGATTTCCCGACCATCCATTTTGAAGAAATAGACGCCGACCAGCCGCTCGTGATCGAGTTGATGCTCAAAGGCGGCGGATGCGAAAATGTCGGGCGGCAATATTCGTTGCCCGATAACAGCCTCGGCGCGGGACGTGATCTGGCCGGAGTGAGAAAAGTGGCTCTCGACGCGGTGCAAAAGGCGCAGGGTCAAGGCTGCGCGCCGGGC
>JAKBYW010000356.1:0-3359 GCA_021840275.1 Chloroflexota bacterium
ACGCGGCAGCAGCGCTTCGGATTTGATCTGTAACAACTTGGCTGCGATCACGAGAAAGGCCGAAATCTCGTCGGCACGGATTTGTGCGAGCCCGTGAATGTAGGCGAGATACTGGTCGGTGACCATTGCCAGCGAGACGGAAGTTATATCCAACTCAGCGCGCTCGATGAGGCTGAGCAATAGGTCGAGCGGGCCATCATAAACAGGAATGTGGACGGTATAAGCGGTTTGGCGTCCGAGCAGGTTTTCCATAAGTGGGCGAATTATATCATTGGCATTATTCGTTAATTACCGCTTTGTCCCTGTCTGTCAAATTGACCACCATTGCCTTGCTGGCTCGAATCAAATCCGCTGGCATAATCATAATCTCTTCGCCCCATTGCCCCGCTCCGACACCCAGAATTGGTTCGCTGACCAGTGAAGCTTCCAGAAAAGATCGGAATCCACTTGATTGCCAACAGAAGGGCGGAATGGAGCCGATGATATACCCGGTGGTTTCCTTGACCACTTCGGGCGCGGCCATTTGAATGTTGCGCGAGCCGATGGCTTTCTTGAGATTGCCGGAGACGGCGTTCTGATCGCCGCCGAGCATGACCAACACCCGCTCGCCAGTGCCGACTTGAAAGATCAAGGTTTTAACAGCCTGTCTTTCTGCGAAACCTAAAACACGCGCAACGTTTGCCGCGCCTTTTTCTGTTTCAGGAGAAAAACTATGACGCTCATATGGGATGGCAAGATTGTCGAGAAAAATGTGGGAAGGGAGTTGAATCATATTATTTTGTGTTCCTTGAAGCGAGATAGATTCCGATCAGGATCAATGCTCCACCTGTTAGTACCGCGGCAGTTGGTGTTTCCTGCAAAATAAAATAGGCCAGAATTGCCGAACCGATTGGTTCTCCGAGTGTTGTGATTGCAACGAATGCGGCAGGCAAATGCGCCAATGCCCAGTTATACGTGGAGTGACCGATCAGTTGCGGGATCAGGGCCAGCAGCAGGATCCATAAATAGGTTATCGGCGTGTATCCGAAAGGCGACTCGCCCGCGATAAGCATAAATGCGAGAAGGCAAATTGCGGCTGTTGAGTAGACCAGAAAAACATAAGGCACAAGCGATATTTTTATTCGCAGTTTCCTGCCGATCATTAAATAGCCCGCCACCATCAACGCGCCAGTTAGTGCCAAAAAATTTCCTAATAAAGCGCGCCCATGCAAAACTTGGTCGAGCGATGGACACGAGATGCCATTGTTCCATGCGCAGGAATCTGACATGCCGATAACGATGCCGCCGACCAGAGCCAATGCCATTCCGATCAAAACCGGACGGGTGAGCGGCTCCCGTAAAAATACAGGAGCGAGCAGCGCCACCCAAAGCGGTCCTGTGCTGACCAGGACGACCGAACTGGCAATGGTCGTGTATTCGAGTGATGTGATCCATGTTGCAAAATGAATTGAAAGAAAGAGACCGGAGAGCAGTCCAAGCATCAGATCGGTGCGCGTTAGGCCGCGCAGTTCTGCGCGGTGACGTGTCAATGCGATGGGTGTAAGCACGAGGCTGGCAAGTGTCAAGCGCAGCGCGGCGATCACCAGTGACGGTGCGTCTTCTTGTGCGAACTTGATGAAGATGGATGCCGTCGAAACGGCGAGAATTGCGAAGAGCAGGGCGAGGGGAAGGATGAGGCGTGTGCGAGGTTGATTCATGGCGAGCCGCTCATGGGTCCGGAAAGATGCGGCAAGTATACTTTATAAGTAAATCGTTAATATTTGTTCCGTCCGCTTGACAGTCATCTTATGAAGTAATACAATTTATATGAAAATTATCATAAATATCAGCCCGATTTCAGATCAATTCACGAGGAGAGAAAAATGGCTTTTGAACTTCCAAAACTTCCGTATGCGGTTGACGCGCTGGAGCCTTACATCGACGCGCAGACAATGACCATCCATCACGATAAGCATCATAATGCTTATGTTACCAACCTGAATGCCGCAATCGAGAAACATCCTGAACTAGCGAGCAAATCGCTTGAAGCGCTGTTGCGTGATTTGAAGGCGGTTCCGGAAGATATTCGCACGGCTGTCCGTAATCACGGCGGCGGCACATGGAACCATTCGATGTTCTGGGAGATCATGGCTCCCAAAGCGGGCGGCGTGCCGAGGGGCGAACTTGCCAAGGCAATTGATTCGGCTTTCACTTCGTTCGATAACTTCCAGGCTGAATTCGAGAAAGCCGCCAATACGCGTTTCGGTTCAGGCTGGGCGTGGCTGGTCAAGAAAGGCAGCGGTTTGGCTGTTGTCTCGAGCGCCAACCAGGATAATCCGATGTCGGACGGGCAAACGCCGATCATGGGCCTGGATGTTTGGGAACACGCTTATTATCTTAAGTATCAGAATCGCCGCGCTGAATATGTTACCAATTGGTGGAACGTTGTAAATTGGAACGCTGTGGCGGCCCGTTTTTCAGCCAAGTAAAAGTTACGTATCTTCTCAAAAAGAATGGGGAAGTGGGCTGTTTTGGCAGGGCGAAGCCCGCCCAAAACAACCCGCACCCCGCCTTATTGAAAAAATACAATTTAACTTTGCAGATTTGAAGAAGCCAGATATAATGGGGACACATCTGGCTTTTCGATTCCACATAAGGAGATTTCTCTATGACTTACATTATTACCAGTCTGTGTGTTCGCGATCGCGGTTGCATCGATGTTTGCCCGGTCGAGTGCATGATTCCCGGCCAACCCGTTGCCGAATGGCCATGGATTTATATCGATCCCGATACTTGCATCGACTGTGGCGCTTGCGTCCCTGAATGCCCCTACGCGGCCATCTTCCCCGAAGATGAAGTTCCTGCGGCTTACACGGCCAAAGGCGGCGAGTATATCAGCAGAAAGGACCTCACTGGTCACTTCGAAGGCACCAACCATCACGGCAACAAGATTGTCCTGGATACTGCCAAACAACTTGCGGCGGGCGAAACGGTTGACCTGACTCCGGACATCAAGCCCAATTATGATTTCTTCAAGGGCGGCCCTGGCTACAGCGCTAAAGATAACGATAACGGAATGTAATTCCCTTCTTTGACAAAATAGCCCGTTCACAAGTACGCTGGACTCAATACGTCTAATTCCGTTCGAAATTGAGATAGCCTTTTAGCAATAAAAAACGCCCTTTTCCTGAACTGAAGGGCGTTTTTTATTACGATTTTCCATCCACGACATTAATCTCATCCTGTGTCAACCCATACAACTCATAGACCAGACTAGCGATCCTCCCATCCGTGGACTCGGTCTTTTATCCTGGGTGTTCTTCCAAGGACCGGTTGCATGAACTCTTTCTCCAGCAGCGTGTGGGGACTTCGCTTATGTA
>JAKBYW010000357.1:0-3358 GCA_021840275.1 Chloroflexota bacterium
TCGGCTTTTTTTCATCTGTTAACTGCGTCCCGATCATCGGGGCGCAGTTTTCTTAAGGCTTGCCGCCCCGTTGAATTTTTGTGCTATGATTCGTTCTATATGGAACGCCGCCGATTACTTTATTACATCCTTCTCAATATCTTTATCTCGGCCTGCGTAACGTCGGCCATTTTGTATTGGTATGACCGAAACTATCGCTCGGTCAGTCTGCCGCAGGTGCAGGCGCCGATAGTTGCATCTGGCACGACATCTGCCGGGACGACTCAACCCGTCCCGCAGGGCACGGTTCAAATTGTCAGCGTGGTCGGCGCGGGGACGCTGGCTGTTGAAACGGTCACAATTCAATACAGCGGCGAGGGCGAGCTTGATCTAACCGGCTGGCATATTAAAAGTAAAGATAGCACCTACACGTTTCCGCCGTTCAAGTTATTTAAGAACGGCGCAATTCAGGTGCACTCTGCAAGCGGCACAGATACTGCTGTTGATTTATTTTGGGGCCAGAGCAAAGCTGTCTGGCAATCGGGCGAGACCGCTTTATTGACCAATAAACAAGGCGATATACAGGATTCTTATCCTGTTCCATAAAACATAAATTATGTCACAAGCCCTCTATCGCAAGTACCGCCCACAAGGATGGGCAGAAGTCATCGGACAAGAGCACGTCGTCCAGACGCTCAGGAACGCCATCGCCGCTGATCGTGTCGGTCATGCGTATCTATTCGCGGGTCCGCGCGGCACGGGTAAGACCACGCTGGCGCGTTTGCTGGCGAAGGCGGTCAACTGTCTCGCTGAAGATCGGACCGCGCGTCCATGCAATGAATGTGAAACCTGCAAGGCTGTCAACGAAAATCGTTTTATGGATTTGATCGAGATCGATGCGGCCTCCAACACCAGCGTGGACGATGTGCGCGATTTGCGCGACAAGATCAACTTCTCGCCGTCGCAGGGCAAATATAAAATTTATATCATTGATGAAGTCCACATGCTTTCGACCGCGGCCTTCAATGCTTTGCTCAAAACTCTTGAAGAGCCGCCGCCGCACGCGATTTTTGTTTTGGCTACCACCGAGATCCATAAAATCCCGGCCACGGTTTTATCGCGTTGCCAGCGGCATGAGTTCCGGCGCGTGCCGGTGGATGAGATCGTCGGCCAGCTCAAGGCGATTGCCAAGACTGAAAACATTCAAGCCGATGACGAAGCACTGGCTGTCATTGCCCGCCAGGCGGGAGGTGGTATGCGCGACGCCATCTCTTTGCTCGATCAGCTTTCGTCCGCCGGTACGAAGATCACACTTCAACTTACGCATACCGTGCTTGGCACGGCTACGAGTCAAACTGTGCTCGACCTCATCGAATCCATTCAAGACGAATCACCGTCTACCGGTCTCGAGACGATTCATCGCGCGCTCGATGCAGGCGCTGACCCGCGTTCGTTGGCGCGTCAAATCGTCGAGTATCTGCGCGGCCTGATGCTCATTCAACTCGGTAACGGCGAACAAGTCGAGACAACCAAAGATGTCAAAGAGCGCATGACCGCGCACGCGAAATCTTTTTCCACGCCGGATGTTTTGCGCATGATGAAAATTTTCAACAATGCGGCAGTGGATACGCGCGGCGGATGGCAGCCTTCGCTCTCCCTGGAATTGGCTCTCGCTGAATCATTGGAGATTCTGTCCGAGCTGCCCGCTTCAAAACCGGACCTGAAACCGGCTGCGGTCAAAGCGACTAAAGTCGCGACTACGAGTCAACCCGTTAAAACGGAGGCCGCTAAAAGTCAAAGTAAAGCAGCGGCGATCAGTCTCGCGGAAATATCGAAAGCCTGGAAAGATATCCGGATGGTGATCAAGCCCGCGCATCCCGGCATCGAAGCATTGCTCAATTCCTGCAAACCGATGGATGTGCGCGGCAATGAGTTGTATTTGGGATTTCAATCTGATAAAGTTTTGGCGTTAATGGACAGGCCTGAGCAGTTGGAAGTAACGCACAAGGCGATCCATGATGTGCTGGGTGTGGACTTGCAGGTGAAATGCGTGGTGACGAATGCGAAAGGGAAGTTGCCGCCTGATGTGTCACAGGATGGCATGGTGGCGACCGCGCTCAATCATGGCGGCGAGATCGTGGATGTGCAGGTATAGAATCTTAAATGTCATTGCGAGTCTTCGAGAAGCAATCCCCATGTAGTATAAGATTGCTTCGTTCCCTGTGGTCGCTCGCAATGACATAAAACTTAGGAGTTATTTATGGCAAAAGGATTTAACAAAGGCCCGGCAATGGGTGGCCAAAGCGGCATGATGCAACAGTTGCAGCGCATGCAACAGCAACTTGCCGAAGCACAGGCGAAGCTGGCTGAAGAGATTGTCACTGCAACCGCAGGCGGCGGCGCGATCAAAGTCACCATGACCGGTGATCAGAAATGCACTGCGGTCGAGATCAACCCCGATCTGTTGAAGGATGCAGATGCTGAGATGCTGCAAGATTTGGTTTTGTCAGTTGTGAACATGGCGCTCGATCAATCGCGCGAACTTGCGAATCAGCGGCTGGGTCCACTGGCGGGCGGACTTCCTTTTTAGTGTTCAAATATAATGATCCTACCTGAACCGATTCAAAAACTTATTAACTCCTTTGAACGCTTGCCGGGCATTGGACCGAAGTCCGCTTCACGACTGGCGTTCTTTCTTCTGCGTGCGCCTGAAGATATTTCGCAGGAATTGTCCGAGGCATTGAATGGCTTGAAGGATAAGATTGCTTTTTGTGAGGAATGTTTTAATATCACTGAAGCCGGGCGATCTCGTTGTGAAATATGCGAGAATCCAAAGCGTGATGGGGGAGTGATATGCGTGGTTGAAGAAGCGCTGGATGTGCTGGCATTGGAACGCATCAGTGCTTACACTGGAAAGTATCACGTTTTGCATGGGGTTTTATCTCCCATCGAAGGCATTGGCCCGGACAACATTAGGTCCCGGCAATTAATGGAACGTGTGGCGAAGGGCGGCGTCAAGGAGGTTATTCTGGCGACCAATCCCAGCATGGAAGGGGATGCGACCGCGTTATATTTGCAACAGCAATTGCGTCCGTTTGGGATTCAAGTTACGCGCCTGGCGCGCGGTTTACCTGTTGGCGGCGATCTTGAATATGCGGATCAAAACACTTTATTGCGCGCGTTATCTGGAAGACAGGAAATGGGATGAGAAATATGCGATTTTTTAAGGTTGGATTGTCTGATAAGTATTGACAAAGTCTGTGAAAAGCATATAATCATTATTCGCCAGTGAAATTCAAACAGATCTCGTCACCAAGACAGATCGATGAAAACTGAATAGGGCGTCTCCAGTCAGAGACACAAACCGATTTTGGTTCGC
>JAKBYW010000358.1:0-3352 GCA_021840275.1 Chloroflexota bacterium
CCAGACCTTCACCACCTGCGTCAGTAGCACGTAGCAGACTAGCAGTCCCGCCAGGATCAGCCAATAAAGCGGAGGCAGACCCACAAATCCAAGCGTGGCGGCCAGCGGAGAAACTGTCAGCCACGCGCCGACCGCGACGATGATGATCGAGGTGAAAATCAGCGGCCAACTGGCGCGGCTCTGAATGAATGGGATCTTGTCGGTACGGATGACGTGGATGATCAACGTCTGTGTGAAAAGCGACTCCACAAACCAACCGGTGTGGAAAAGCACGGGATTATTCCAGGCATTGAAGACATAGATCATAATAAAGAATGTAGCGTAATCGAAGATCGAACTGATCGGCCCGATGAAGATGATGAAGCGCTGGATCTCTTCGATGGTCCACTTGCGAGGCTGAGTCAACCAATCTGCGTCCACCTGGTCGGTGGGGATGGTCGTCTGCGAAAAATCGTAGAGCAGATTATTGATCAGCACCTGGATCGGCAGCATGGGCAGGAAGGGCAGAAAGGCGCTGGCTCCCACTACGCTGAACATGTTGCCGAAGTTGGAACTGGCCGCCATCTTGATATACTTGATGATATTGCCAAAAACGCGGCGGCCTTCCATTACACCTTGTTCCAGCACCAGCAGACTATTTTCCAGCAAGATGATATCGGATGATTCCTTGGCGATGTCCACAGCACTGTTTACGGAGATTCCCACATCGGCAGCTTTCAAGGCTGGGGCATCGTTGATACCATCGCCCATGAAAGCGACCACATGCTCCTTGCTCTGCAAGGCATGGATGATGCGTTCCTTTTGCGCGGGGGCCAACTTGGCAAAAATATTGGTCGTGCTAGCTGCTTCACCTAATTCTGCCTCGTTCATATTTTCAATTTGCGAACCAAGCAGAATCTTGTCCACTGGCATGCCCACCTGTTTGCAGATATAAGCAGTGATGATCTCATTATCGCCGGTCAGGATTTTTACATCCACGTTCAGCATTTTCAGCCGCTTCAGGGCTTCCATAACAGAATCCTTGGGCGGGTCAAGGAAGGCCAGATATCCAAGCAGAGTCAGGCCAGATTCATCCTTCATCTCATAGTGCGGTTCGTCATTGTCGCCTGGCATGACCTTATACGCCACGGCAACGACGCGGAAGCCCTGCGCATTCAAATCCTGCACAAGCAACTTGCGGTGGGCATCATGCTCCGGGGTTACATCCAGCACTTTGCCTTCGACTTCCACACGCGGAGAAAGACGCATGATCTCTTCCACCGCACCTTTGCAGATCAAAATATGCTGGTTCTGGTTATCCTCCACAATGACCGACATGCGCCGCCGCTGAAAGTCGAAGGGGATTTCGTCGATTTTATGGAAATCTGTTTTCACCTTGAGGTCTTCTTCCAGGTGACCATGCTCGAGGATGGCTTCATCCATCAAGTTTTTGAGGCCGGTCTGGTAGTAGCTGTTCATATACCCATATTCAAGGACGCGCTCGCTTTCATCGCCATGCACATTCAAATGCTTTTCGAGCACGATCTTGCCCTGAGTGAGAGTGCCGGTCTTGTCGGTGCACAACACATCTGCCGCGCCGAAATTCTGGATAGCGTTCAGACGCTTGACAATTACTTTTTTGCGCGCCATTGCCAGAGCGCCATTAGATAGGTTAACGGTCACGATCATTGGCAGCATCTCAGGCGTTAACCCAACGGCCACTGCCATAGCAAACAGGAAGGCTTCCAACCAATTGTGCTTGCTCAACCCATTGATCAGGAAAACGGCGGGAACCATCACGGCAATAAAACGAATCATCAACCAGGTGAATTTATTAACGCCTTTATCAAAACTGGTGAGTTCGCGCTGTCCCACAATGCTGGCAGCCAACGAACCAAAATAGGTTTTATCTCCGGTGTGGACAACCACAGCGGATGCAGTTCCGCTTTCGACATTTGACCCGAGGAAGCAGATGTTCGGCAACTCGAGCGGATTTCGAATCTCTCCGGACGTTGGGGCTGCTTTCTTCTCAACGGGCATTGACTCGCCTGTGAGCGCCGCCTGGTTAATGAACAGATCCTTGGCGGTTAGCACGTGCACGTCGGCAGGCACCATGTCCCCAGCTGCCAGGCGGATGATGTCGCCCGGTATCAGCATCTTGAGCGGGACTTCTGCATCTTTGCCATCGCGTACCACAGTGGCGGTGGTGTTGACCATGGCCTTGAGTTTTTCCGCGGCGTTATCTGCGCGCATCTCTTGATAGAAACGCAGTACGATACCGAGCAAGACCATCACGAAAATGACAATCGTTGCACGCAGGTCACCGGTTAAATACGAAAGCACTCCCAGCGCCGTTAGCAAGATGACCAGTGGATTCTTGGCGTTATCCAGCAGTCGCATCAGAGGTGATTGGTGCTTTTCGCGCGCGATCTCATTCAATCCGTCGCGTTTGAGGCGGGCCTCGGCCTCGGCCGCGCTCAAGCCGCTTGACTGCGACTCAAGCTCCTTCAAAACAGCATCCGATTCTTTGCGCGCCATTTCCAATAAGTAATCGGAGATATTTGGCTTATTGCCGCCAGTGAGATTTCCTGCAGTGCTCAACGTGTTTTTCGGCAGGCCCATTCATTTCTCCGCAAATAACATTCCTGCCGCAAGATTGCAATTCAGCGGCAGGTGGTTTTCATTAATTGTATAACAAGATTTAAGCCGGAAAACGCTCTCGAACTTTTGCTGTAATTTGGCGATCCGTCATCTTGTCTACGGTTTCAATGGCATGGATGTGTGCTTTGAGACCTTCGCTCTCAAGACGTTTTTCGAGCTCGCCTTTGGCCTCACCCGGCCCAAAGATTTGGATGGAGTCTGCATCGCGAATCATAGCAATAACTTGATCGTAGTAGCTGTTGAGATGGTTTCCAAATTGACGATCTCGCACATCCTCTGATGAGCCTTCTTGTGAGCCATTACCACCCGTAAAATGGACGTGTTTTTCCATGCCAGATGTAATTTTCTTTATTTCTTCGCCTGCATCAGTAACAAGCACAACAATGGCTTTCCGATGATCAATCCACAAACCCGCTTGCTTTTTCATGGGTTTTATCCTTTTCTATTTTGAAAACGGATGCGTACATTTCCGCATCAGTGTTTTGATGAGTTGACTCTCTTGAAATCGATAAATCCCTGCTGAACGTCAACGGATGTTAACTTCACGCGAATCCTTTCGCCGACATCCAAACCCTCAAACCCCTGTACCAATTTACCTTCGACTGGCACACTGAGAAGCCGGACCCATGTCCCTTTCTCGGAAGCGCCTGTGACAATCGAATCAAATTGCTCTCCGATTCTCGATTCAAGCAGAAGCGCGGCTGCGGATTTG
>JAKBYW010000359.1:0-3348 GCA_021840275.1 Chloroflexota bacterium
GTGGGTTGTCAGCAGTTACTACAACGATGAACGCAGCGCTGATTCATTCATGGGCGGCTGGTTCCGCACCGGCGACGTGGTTACGATCGACCCCGAAGGTTTTGTGCAGATCGTTGACCGCACAAAAGATTTGGTCAAGAGCGGAGGCGAGTGGATTTCGAGTCAGGATCTGGAGAACGCCATCATGTCTCATCCAAAAGTTCTGGAGGCCGCGGTGATCGCAGTGCCGCATCCCAAATGGCAGGAACGTCCGCTGGCTTGCGTGGTCGCCAAACCGGATTTCAAAGACAACCTGACCAAAGCAGAAATCCACGAACACTTAAGCTCGCGCTTCGACAAAATGTATCTGCCCGATGATATTGTTTTCATTGACGCCGTGCCCAAGACCAGCGTTGGCAAGTTTGACAAGAAGGTACTCCGGGAACAATACAAGGATTATCAACTACCGGAGTAGGGATTCAAAAAGGCTTGCCTCTTTGTCTAGTGGCAAGCCTTGATTATTATTTACTCGGCGAACTCTAATTCATGGCCGCCTAACGTCTTAATTGATTTAGGCAATTAGATGGCGAGTCCACGCCCGCCCAGCCGCCGACCTAGCCCATGCAATGTGGTAACGCAAACCATTGGGTGCTTATTCTGCAATCTTATTTAATCCCTCGCTGATTCATTAAGCGAGAAAACAACAATAAACCAAAGGAGATACTAACTATGACCACAAAAACCGTTCAAGTCAACTCGCTTTCCATTGCCTATCGTGAAAGTTCTGGAAAGGGCCCCGCCGCCTTATTGGTGCATGGAAACTCCGCTTCTTCGCGAGTTTTCCAACCCCAGCTTGAAAGTCCGCTTGGCGAAAAGTATCGCCTTGTGGCGATGGACCTGCCAGGGCATGGAGAATCATCCGATGCCAGCGACCCGGCTGCGACCTATTGCATGCCTGGTTATGCCGAAGTGGTTGTCAGCGTTGCAAAGCAATTAGGATTGGAACAGGCCGCCTTTGTGGGCTGGAGTCTCGGCGGGCATGTGGTGATCGAGGCAATCCCGCAACTTTCCAAGGCGGCGGGATTTATGATTTACGGCACGCCTCCGCTTGCGTTTCCCCCCGATATGGCACAGGCCTTTCTTCCCAACCCCGCCATGGCCGCCGCATTTCAAGCCAGCATGACGGATGCCGAAGCTGATGGGTTTTCTGCCGCATGTTTTAAGCCCGGCACAACCAAAATTCCCGAGATATTCAAAGCGGACATCCGCCGCACCGACGGACGGGCGCGCGCAGGGTTGGCGGCCAGCATTCGTCCGGATGGCTATCTGGATGAAGTGATTGCCGTCGCGCAGATGAAGGCCCCGCTTGCGATCCTGCAAGGTGAGCAGGAACAACTGGTCAATGCAACTTATATTCAGTCCCTCACCATGCCGACCCTGTGGCGTGGCGCAATCCAGATGATTCCCAACGCGGGGCACGCCGCCAATTGGGAACAGCCGGAAAAGTTCAATGCTCTTTTGGAAGCATTCATCAATCGCCGATAAACCTAATTCGCAATCAAAACAGGGTGCAGTCACTTTAAGAGACTCATGCAAAGAAACGGGTGGAAAAAGTGACTGTATCCTGGTTTTGGGGATACCACTATCTTGCCATCACGAGCGCGCCCAACACAGTGAACCCAAGCCGTTATGCGGTTTCGTAATACTCACCCACCACATATCATCTAACCCACATGACCAACTTTAGACCTATCTCCCAAATTATCCAACCACAATACGTTATCGAAGGCGCGGGCGTTTTATTGCAGCGATCCATCGCGCCAAAAAAATCAAACGAGTTTGATCCCTTCCTGCTCTTCGACCATTTTGCCTTCAACAATCCCGCCGAAGGCCCCATCCGCGGTTTCCCCATGCACCCGCATCGCGGCATCGAAACCGTCACCTACATGCTGGACGGCTCAACCAACCATCGCGACAGTCTCGGCAACTCAGGCCTGATCGGTCCCGGCGATGTGCAATGGATGACCAGCGGGCGCGGCATCCTCCACGAAGAAATGCCGCGCCGCGGTCCAAGCGGAAACATTTACGGCTTTCAACTTTGGGTCAACCTGCCCACCCGGCTCAAGATGACGGCGCCGCGCTATCAGGAAGTCAGCGCTGACACCATTCCAACTTATGAAAAAGATGGGATGAAGATCCGCGTCGTGGCTGGGACCGTTCACGGCGTGATCGGTCCCGTCACCGAAATCGCGGCCTCGCCTCTTTACGCGGACGTCGAGCTGGCCCCCGATACCGAATTCATTCAGCCCGTCCCCGAAGGACACGCCGCCCTGGCCTACGTTTTCGAAGGCGAAGGCGTGTTTGCAGATCAACCCATCGAATCTGTGAAACTCGTCAAATTCGGCGACGGCAATTCCATTCGCGTAAAAGCTGAAAATAATTCTGTTCGATTTATGCTGATCGCGGGTGCGCCCTTCAAGGAACCCATCGCGCCATATGGTCCGTTCGTGATGAATACGATGGAAGAAATTCAGCAGACATTGATCGAATTACGTGACGGAACGTTCATCAAATAAACTCCAACCTTGCGAAGGTTTTGAACCTTCGCAAGGTTTCATTTTTAGGAGGACACATGTCACAAGTTCTATACGGCGACCGCATCAGCAAAGGCGCGGAACTTCGCATGGGTTCCTGCGCCGTTATTTTCGATGAGGCCCGCACAAAGGTTTTACTCACAAAGCGCAAAGATAACGGCTTATGGTGTCTGCCCGGTGGCAAGATGGAGCCGGGCGAATCGGTCGAAGAGTGTTGCACGCGTGAGGTATTCGAGGAGACCGGCCTCGAGGTCCGCACGATGCGCTTGATCAGCGTGTACAGCAATCGCGATCAACTGGTTGTCTATCCGGATGGCAAAAAAGTCCAGATCGTCGTCCTGAGTTTTGAAGTAGTGATTACCGGCGGCAAGCTCGGCCTGAGCGAAGAAACGACCGACGCGGGATTTTACACACTACCTGAAATCGAACAGATGCCCATGCACGGACGGCACAAAGAGCGCGTGGAAGATGCGCTCTTGAATCAAACAATCCCAATCCTTCGATAAAAATCAAACAGCCGAATCGATGAACGTGTGCACAAGCGATAACCCCAAGACGTTGCGCGTGCGCATGTAAGCATAACCTAACGCAAAGCCGACTGTCATCTGATATGTGAAGGCCGTGAGCAACGCGTCCTGCCAGTGGAGGAACGTACCGCCAAGGTCAATCGGAACATGGGAGAGGCCGAAGGTGAAAGCGGCCAGCCATACCGCCCAAAGTGGACGGCGCAAAACAGCTTCAAGCCGCGTCTGAATAAAGGCGCGGTATAAAAATT
>JAKBYW010000360.1:0-3344 GCA_021840275.1 Chloroflexota bacterium
GGCACCGTGCTGGTGGCAGTTACCTGTGGTCCATGGGCCGGCGCGTTAACCGGCGCCCTCTCGAACACCATCTGGGGCCTCTTGATCGATCCGAATGCCCTGCCCTGGTGGCCGGTTGCCATGTTCATCGGCTTTGTAGCCGGGTGGTGCGCGATTGGCGGCCTCTTCAAGAATTGGTGGAAGGCTGTCATCACAGGCTTCCTGGTGGCGCTGACCGCCGCGACCGTTTCGACGCCGATCGCAGTCTACATCTATGGCGGCATCACAGCCAGCGGTTCTTCATTCATCACGGCTTATCTGCTCCAGACGGGACAAGGCGTGGTGCAGGCTGTCTTCAGCACCAACTTCCTGGTCGAACCAGTGGACAAGATCTCGACCTCCTTGTTGGCCTTCGCAATCATCCAGGGTCTTTCGACTCGCTTCCTGGCGCGCTTTCCACGCCCCGAGAACGTTGAGGTCGATAAGACCGCTGGCCGCACGCAGGTACTCATCGCCATCGGCATCGTGATAGTGCTCGTCTTGATTGCTGCTTTTGTGTTGACCAAGATACTCACCCAATAATCATTAACTAGGCCTCCCTTCCCGTAAAGGAAGGGAGGCCAATCACAAATGCACGAACGACTTTCTTTTTACGTCAAACGCGATAGCTTCCTACATCGCCTCAATCCGCTGACCAAGCTAACGCTGGCTTTCGGATTGATTTTCATTGCCTTTTTCAGCCCCTGGTATTGGGCGCCTCAGATATTATTTCTAGTCGCAATTATTCCTCTTAGCATTCTTGGAAAAGTTCATCGCGAATATTTCAGCGCAGCACTCCGCCTGATCCTGCCCGCGGCAGGATTTCTCTTTTTGATGCAAGCCTTTTTCCAGCCCATCGGCACAAAAGCAATTTTCAAATTCTGGTTCTTTGATATTACTTCGGAGAGCTTGGCCTTTGCCTTTGCCAACGCCTCACGCATTTTCGTGATGGTTTCTTCATTTACAATTCTTTTGCTCACCACCCACCCCAGCGATTTGATGAGCGACCTGACCCGCCGCGGCCTGCCCAGCCAGTTTGCATACGTCATTATTTCAACCATCCAGATCATCCCACAGATGCAAGCCAAAGCCCAGACCATCATTGCCGCGCAGCGTTCACGGGGATTGGATACACAGGGCAGTTACCTCAAACGCATCGGCGCGCTTGTGCCGCTGGTTGGGCCGCTGGTGTTCGGTTCGCTGGTCGAAGTAGAAGAACGCGCCATCGCCATCGAAGCGCGCGGCTTCACATCCACCAGGGTCAAGACATCCCTGCGGGAAATACCGGACACCGGCTTCGATAAAATATTCCGCTGGTTCCTCATCCTGCTCGTCATTGCCGTGATTGCGGCCCGTATATGGCTATCGTAAATCTTCAGAATGTCACCTATAAGTATCCGCTCACCGAAGCGCCCGTCCTTTCCAACATCAATTTGGAGGTGAAGGAAGGCGAGTTCGTCGCCATCATCGGCCCGAACGGCGCAGGCAAGTCCACGCTGTGTTACACGCTGGCTGGGTTCATCCCGCATTTCTTCAAAGGCGAGCTGGAAGGCAAAGTTGAAGTTGCGGGTGTTGATTTGAAATCATCTGCCCTCAACGAGTGGGTGCGAAACGTCGGGCTGGCTTTCCAGAACCCGTTCAACCAGATCAGCGGCGCGAAATATACCGTCTTCGAAGAGATCGCGTTTGGATTGGAAAATCAGGGCGTGCCGCGCGACGAAATGAATCAACGCGTCGATCAGGCCTTGACCATGACCGGCATCCGCGATTTGGCTGACCGTTCGCCCTATTCCCTTTCCGGCGGACAACAGCAACGCGTCGCGCTGACCTCGATCCTGGTCATGCAACCGAAATTGCTCGTCCTCGACGAACCGACCTCGCAAATGGACCCGATCGGCACGCGCGAAGTCTTTGGCGTGATCCGCCAGATGGCCGCACGCGGTATGACCGTGATCATGGCCGAACACAAAATCGAATGGATCGCCGAGTTCGCTGACCGCGTGGTGGCTCTCAAAGACGGAAGAATTCTTTTGCAGGGAACGCCCGCCGATGTGCTTACGTCGCGTCTGCTTTCGGAAAATGGCTTCGGGATTTCGCGTTATACGTCGACTGCGCGTGAAGCTTTGAAATACGATCTGTGGCCCAAGCATCTGCATCTGCCAGTCACGTTGCAGGAAGCCGTGGATGGATTTAACCTCACCCCTGCTTCGCGACCCTCTCCCAAAGAGAGAGGGGAGCGATAACGATGAAAATCGAAATCAAGGATTTGCATTACACATACCCCGGCGGGGTGGAAGCCCTGTGCGGCATTTCGATGACCATCGATTCCGGCGAGCAAGTCGCCATGGTCGGGCAGAACGGTTCGGGGAAAACAACTCTCGTCAAGCATCTGAACGGGTTGTTGCAACCCACTTCCGGGTGCGTGCTGATCGGTGATTGGGACACAAAGAAAGTCGCAGTGGCGAAACTCGCGGCGCGCGTTGGTTACGTCTTCCAGAATCCCGATGAGCAATTGTTCTCAAGCAATGTCGGTATTGAAGTTGCCTTCGGGCCGCGCAATCTGGGTTATTCTGCCGAAAAAATAGACGCGCTTGTAAAAGACGCGCTGGCTCTGACCAAATTAAGCGACAAGACCGGAACCAACCCTTACGACCTGTCCCCCACCTGGCGCAAGATGGTTGCGCTGGCCTCTATCATTTCGATGGATACGGACATCCTTGTTTTTGATGAACCAACCACCGGGCAGGATGCGTTGAGTGTGGGGCGCATTGCACACGTTGTGGCGGAACTAAAGAAGCGCGGCAAAACGGTCATTACGATCACGCACGATATTGATTTTTGCGCGGAGAATTTTGAACGGGTGGTTGCGCTTTCCAAGGGAAAGATTTTACTGGATGGTCCGGCCAACGAAGTTTTGGGGAAGGGCGATGTGCTGGCGCAAACATACGTTGACCCGCCGCAACTCACCCGCCTCGGCCAGCGGATGGGATTAACGGAAACTGTCCGCAACCAGGAAGAATTTTTAGCGGCGTTGAAGAAATAGTAGGGGCGGATCGCGATCCGCCCCTACTATTTATAAATCGTCAGCTCCTCATACCCCGAATCTTCCGCAAATTCCCGTTTGTAAACCACATCATCAAAACCAGCGATGACCATCTCGGCTGTTGTATAAATCTTGCAGCCCGGCACGAGATGCCCGCCGATGGTTTTTCCGTCGCCATCCGAAATTGAAACATGCAAATGCGAACCATTCGTCGAGACAGTTCCATTCAACGAAACGATCTCGAAGTGGCCTTCATATTCTGTATAAAATTCGCGGTTGGCGA
>JAKBYW010000361.1:0-3332 GCA_021840275.1 Chloroflexota bacterium
AAGCCAAGGCATTGTCTGAAAAACTTGGCATGGTATTCAAAGTTGCATTGAAGTTTTCGATGAAGAAGAAAATGATGGGATAACCAAAATGCCCCGAAGGTTTCAAATACCTTCGGGGCTTATTTTCTTAATGGGTCGATAATCATCGGCAACACAATAAAAGCGATGATGACCAGTCCTACTCATCGCCAATAATTTTTATACAGACTATACACTCACAGCCTCCGATGGCGCGGGTTGGTTGCGGGCAATATTTAAAACAAACAAACCCAGCCCCATAAAAACAAACGCGGCGGGGAAAATATAAAATAAGTTGAGTCCAACCAAAAGACTACCCAGGGCCGGGCCCATGGAAAATCCCAAATTGACCGGAAGGTATGCAAAAGACATTACGCGTCCGCGGATGTTTTCGGGCGCGGACGAAGACAGCACGTTGAAAGAAATCGAGAACACTGCGGATGCGAGTCCGCTGACGACGCAGATAATGATCGCAAATGGAATCAGGCTTCGGGTCCAGAAAGGAACGAGCCAAAGGACCGTCTCGAACGCGGCACCGATCATCAAAATCCGCCAAAAGCCAAAACGGTCAGCCAGTGATCCAAAGATGGGGCCAAGGATCATCGCAAACATTCCACCCGCGCCGAGCACGTAGCCGATGGCCGAAGCGGGATTGTCGCCTTTATAAAGCGCGGTTATGACGACCGGCAAATATGAGTACACAAGCATCCAGCCCGCGTAGAGCAAAAAGAACGCAAAGAACAGAGTGCGTAAACGTCCGGCCTGAAAAGAGACTCGAATGGAATCCGTTGCCATGCTCAAAATCGGAGCCTGGCTTTTTCCGCGATACGAATCTGTGTAACCGAGCGAAAGCGCCAGCACCACGATGATCATCAACACGGTGTTGATCCACATCAAAGTTCGAAAACCAAAATGGTCAACGACCGGGCCGCCGAGCAATGGACCGATAAATGCGCCAATCGGCCCCGCGCTGTTCATGATGGCGAACGCCAGTCCATGACGGTTGGCAGGCGTGCGTTCAGCGAGCGTGGTCAGCATCAAACCGCTGTTGCCAAGCGAAAGACTCATCAACGAACGCCCGATGACGAAGACCCAAACATTTCCGGCCAGCACGGCAATGATTCCGGCCAAAAGATAAACCACGAAAGAACGCACGATCATTGGCCTGCGCGAATAGCGGTCAGCCAGTGCGCCCCAAAACGGCAGAAAAGGAATCCCCGCCGCGCCGACAATGGCCGCGATCATCCCCACCCAGCGCGGAACATCGGTTTGCAAAATGCCGAGGTCGCGCAGAAAGATCGGTGTGAAAGCAGTCATCTGTCCCCAAAAAACCGTTTCAATAAAGGCCGCCACGGTGTAGAGTCCGAGAAGCCAGCCCCAGGATGTGCAAAGCGAGGATTTCAAATGATCTTCCTTTTTCAAGATTTTGAATATGGTACTCGAAATGAAAATCAGATTCAATCCCCCATTTTGAATTTTCAGCGATTCAGCAAATACGCCTCGCGCAGGACGTCGAGCGGCTTCCGTTTCCCGGCCTCATCTTCATACAACCAGTGTTCCCAGCCATTGCAGGGCGCATCGTTCATTAGGTTGCGCGCCACCTGATGAATCGAGCCGACTATTTTTCCGCACTTGATCTGTCCATCCGCGCGGACGATGGCAACTTGGTTTTTCTTTTTGCTGAAGAACAATTCCTGGCCCGGTTGAATCAATCCTGCTTCGAGCAGCTTGCCGAACGCCACACGCGGACGGTCGCGGCGGGATGGGGAAAAATATAGTTCATCTGAATCTGGTCCAGGGTCCACGGAGGCGATGCGTTTATTTGCGACTTTTATATAAGTTGCATCGCGTTCAACTCCAACCCAATGGCGATGCAGTTTCTTCGCCACCGCGCCCGTCGTACCGCTTCCAAAGAATGGATCAAGAATCACGTCACCCGGATTTGAACTCGAAAGTATGACCCGATATAATAAAGCTTCGGGTTTCTGCGTCGAGTGAACCTTCTGCCCGTTTGTTTTTATTCTTTCTTTTCCACTGCAAATCGGAATCTCCCAATCACTTCGCATTTGAAGATCATCGTTGAGAGATTTCATGGCGTGGTGGTTGAAAGTATATTTCGCACCCTGTTTCCTTTGCGCCCAAATCAAAGTCTCATGCGCATTGGTAAATCTCACGCCGCGAAAATTCGGCATCGGGTTGGATTTGATCCATACCACATCATTGAGAAACCAAAATCCAAAGTCTTGCATAATTGAGCCGACACGATAAATATTATGATACGAGCCAATGACCCAGAGCGTGCCCGTGTCTTTCAATACACGCTTGCATGCTGAGAGCCATTCGCGTGTGAACTTGTCATATTGTTCAAAATCGGAAAATTGATCCCAGTCATCATCCACCGCGTCCACTTTCGTCATGTTGGGTCGATAAAGCTCCCGCGAGAGCTGCAGGTTATACGGCGGGTCGGCAAAGATCAAGTCAATGGATTTTTCAGGAAGCAAGTTAAGGATTTCGACGCAATCCCCCCGCAAAATTGAATCCAAAGGAAGTTTGTTTTCAGCCATGAAAATATATAGGTTATAAACCCTAAAGGGTCTGTATGGACCCTTAGGGTTTATTCAACTATGCAGGCGGATTATCCAACCGCACGCCATGACCGCGCACCGTGTCAATATATTTCTGCGCCGGGTCGAGCGCGGCCAGCCGCTCGCGCAGGCGGCGGATGAGCGCGTCCAGCGCCTGGTCTGAGACTCCCATGGCTTGCTCTTCACCCCACACCACTGCCACCAAATCCGCGCGGCTGATGACCTGTCCGGCGCTTTCATAAAGAAGCCACAATAATTTGAATTGCTGGGCCGAAAGCGGCGGGACGATCAACTGTTGATTAACCCACACGCGGCGGGATTTTTGATCCATCATCAAACGCCCGGGTTTGCCTGCGCCCTCCGTTAACGGCATGGTGGCGTCAGATGTGAAGAATAAGAATTGCTGAACGAAACTGATCTGCACTAGATCGCCATCCTGCAGCATGACAGGCGTGGAAAGCGCGCTACCGTTATGATGCGTCCCGTTTTTACTGCCGAGGTCTTCAAGCACGATCCCCTCGGCGGTCGGCGTGAGGCGCGCGTGAAAACGCGAAACCTGCCGGTCAGCGATGACAACGTCACAGGTCGATTCGCGCCCAAGCACGATCGGGCGGTTCAAAGGCCAGCGCAATCCTTTGAGCGGTCCTTCCTGCGCCACAAGCATTGGAAACTCTTCAACATGATCCATATCAAACCCTCAACCTACCTGGCAATAAAATCAGAACTAAA
>JAKBYW010000362.1:0-3330 GCA_021840275.1 Chloroflexota bacterium
TATCATGCCGAAGCCAAGAATCGCGCCAAGGCCGCCGAGTTCGGACGCGAAGCCTTCCGCATTCTGGCTTGGGCCACGCTGAATGAAAAGTTGTCGCCGGTTTTGGCGCGCATCAACCGCCGGGCATGTGCAAGCGCAAACCGCGTCGATGCGCGCTATTTGCTGGATGGCGGTCAATCGTGGCCTGCGCTCAAGGCGTGGACGCGTGCACTGTTCATTCATCCGCCCACGGCATTGAAACGATTGAATTTATTTATCTCGGCAATACTTAATTTGATTGGGCTTGCACACGTGCGCGAAAATATTTTGGAACGCAGACGTCAGCGATTGAATAAATAATTTGTGGAATGTCATTGCGAGACGGCGCGTTTCCGTCGAAGCAATCTCATCGCATGATTGAAGATTGCTTCGCACACTTGCCCTGCGTGCAAGTGCAGGGAAAAGCGCTCGCAATGACATATGAGGAACAATATGAAATCCACCTGGAAAGTGATTTTGATTGTGTGGCTGGTGATCGCTGTCAGCGGCTGTTCGCTTGGGGCGGGCAAGTCGCCTCAAGTCCCGACTGAAGCGCCGACCGTTGCGCCGACTCTCGCCGCGCTGACCGATGTCACCGTCATGCCAAAGTCCAACCGTCCCAACTTCCTTTTCATTCTCGTGGACGATCTTGATTCAAAACTTGGCTCGATGCAATATGTGCCGCACATCCAGGAGTTGATAGCATCACAGGGAATGACGATTGATAATTTTTTGATCAGCACGCCGGTGTGTTGTCCATCGCGTTCATCGTTCCTGCGCGGACAGTACGCGCAAAATCATCAAGTCTACACCAATGCCGCGCCGCTCGGCGGCTTCGACAAGTTTTACGCGCTTCATAACGAAACGTCCACGCTTGCGACCTGGCTGCAGGCCGCAGGTTATAACACCGCGTTATTTGGAAAATATCTGAACGGTTATCCGTTTGCTAGTAATCGAACATACATCCCGCCCGGCTGGAGTGAATGGGTCAGCCCGGCGCGCGGCACGCCATATAAGGAATTTAATTATTACATGAACGAGAATGGAAAGCTGGTTGGATACGGACTTGGCGCCAATGAATACATGACCGACGTTCTCTCTCAAAAAACGGATGATTATTTGCGCGGCATCGCATCGGACTCCAAACCGTTTTTTATTTATCTCGCGCCTTATGCCCCGCACGAACCGGCTGTGCCCGCCCCGCGCCACGCGAATTTATTCTCCGATCTGCAAGTACCGCGCACACCATCGTTCAATGAAGTTGATGTGACGGACAAGCCCGGCAGTATTCACGGCGACCCATTATTGGATGCGGGCCAGATCGCGAACATGGACGAGTTATATCGCCAGCGTATCCGCTCGATGCAGGCTGTGGACGAAATGGTCGCGCGCCTCATCAATGTGCTCAAAGAGACGGGCAAGCTCGATAACACCTACATCATCTTCGCGTCCGATAATGGTTATCATCTCGGCCAGCACCGGCTTTATGCCGGCAAGGGAACGCCTTACGAGGAAGACATCGTCGTGCCATTCATGATGCGCGGGCCGGGCATCCCCGCAGGTTTGGAAGTAAAAGATGCCATCACAGGCAACACAGACATTGCGCCGACGATTGCCGAACTTGCAGGGGTCGTCCCGCCCGCGTTTGTGGATGGCCGTTCGCTCGTCCCGTTGTGGAGCGCCAACCCTCCCACACAAAAAGATTGGCGTCAGGGATATTTGATCGAATACTACGGATCTGAAACTGTTTCGGGATACGAGTCGCATTTGATCAGTTCGGGCACCGTCGATCAATTGCGTGAGCCGCCTGACCCTGAACTGTTATTACAATCCGCGCCGCCGCTGGCCGATTTCTTTGCCATTCGCACATCGCAATACCTGTATGCTGAATATCCGAGCGGAGAGCGCGAGTTGTATGATCTCAAACAAGACCCGTATGAATTGAATAATATCGCGTCCACCGCCGACCGGAATTTGCTCGGTCAGTTTTCAGCATGGCTCAAAGAGTTGGTCAAATGTTCCGGAGTTTCCTGCAGCGCCGCGGAGCAAATCGGGCTGCAGTGAGCATTCGCAAGTAGTGTTAGAATTTCAGCCGATGAATTCTCAAATGAAAGAACGTTCCTTCTTTACGCGCGGCTGGCTGATTGCCGCGTTGGTACTATTATTTGGCCTTGGACTTGGCATTCGTCTATTCGATCTCACCAACCTGCCGCTCGATTTCCATCCCACGCGCCAATTATTAAGCGCGCTCAAAGCGCGCGGCATGTTCTATCAGACCGCGCCGAACATTCCCGATTGGCAGAGACAAATGTCCCTGCAACAATGGAAGACCAAAGCCGAAGTGGAGCCGGAAGTCTTCGAGCATATCGTCGCCTTCACATATCGTTTCACGGGCGAGCAATTGTGGGTGTCGCGTGTTTACTCCTCGCTGTTCTGGCTCATCGGCGGGATTTTTCTGTTCCTGCTCGTACGCGATCTGATCTCGACCGACGGAGCGGTGATTGCTACCGCCTATTATCTTTTCTTCCCGTATGCGGTAATTGCCAGCCGCAGTTTTCAACCAGACCCATTAATGGTAATGCTGATCATTGTCTTTTGGTGGATGGTAAATCGCTGGGCGGACCTCATCCCCGACCCCTCTCCTAAAAGGAGAGGGGAGTCTTGGGCCTTTGCGATTCTGGCGGGACTTGTGGGCGGGTTCGCGATATTCGTAAAATTTGTCGCGGCCTTTTTCGTGATCGGTGCGGCGCTCGGAGCAGTGCTAAGCCGCTTCAATCTGCGTGATCTTGTCCGTAAGCCACAGGTGTGGACAATGGCCATGCTTGGAATCCTTCCCACCGCCGGTTATTTGTTTTACGGCATCGTGTTGAATGGTTTCCTCGGCCAGCAATTCAGCGGACGATTTATCCCGGCCTTGTTGCTCAGTCCGCTCAACTACGTTCAATGGGCCACGAAGGCCAACATGGCGGCGGGCGGAGTGGCGATCATGCTTGGGTTGTTGAGTCCGTTCTTCGTCCGCGAAAGACGCGCGCGTTTCTTCATCTATGGACTTTGGATTGCTTACATCCTGTTCGGCCTTTATTTCGATTATCACGTCGCGACGCACGATTATTATCATCTGCCCTTCATCCCGATTGTGGCCGTCTCACTTGCACCGATTGCGGATTGGATTTTGTCGCAATTGGCAAGTCTCACATCGAAGCAGTGGATGCGGTTTGCTGCATTCATCATTTTGAGTTATGGCGTGTTTGCGACAGCATGGGATATTCGCAATCAAATGAAGTCGGTGGACTATCGCCCTCAAGCCACCAT
>JAKBYW010000363.1:0-3312 GCA_021840275.1 Chloroflexota bacterium
ACGAAACATGCCCTCGAAACGGCGACCGCTGAAAGTCAGAGCTTGAGCGGCATCGATCAATTCTTTGCGTGGTTCGACATTGGCACCAGTCACGTTGAGTTGCAGGAATATGCGGATGCCGCCTCTGCTTACGACCAGGCTTTTCAATTGTATGCAAACCTCAATCCTGATAGCACCACGCGTCCATATCGCATGATGTGGTATCAGACCGGCCCATATAAGGCCTACTTCTATACTCAACGATATCAGGATGTGATCAACCTGGCGAATACTACGCTAAACGATACAATTGCAGAACCCGTGTTGGAGGAAAGCCTGTACTGGCGCGGCTATGCTGAAAATTATATCGGCCAATCGCAAGCCGCCATTGATGATTTCCGCGCGGCGTTGAAAGTCCACCCGAAGTGGGAGCCAGCACTTCAGGCCTTGGCAATTTTGGGAGTGAAGCCGTAGCTTGTTTTCAGGTTGGAAGGTTTAAACGTTCGAACCCTCCAACTTTCAAACTTTCAAACATGAAACTACTACACTTCGCCGACGCACACATTGACATGGCCAACTATGGCCGACACGATCCCGAAACGGGTTTACCTTTGCGCGTGCTTGACTTTTTGAAATCGCTGGATGCGATTGTTGACGCGGCCATCAACGAAAAAGTAGACATGGTCATCTTTGCGGGCGACGCATATAAAGACCGTTCGCCCGCGCCGACCTTTCAGCGTGAGTGGGGCAGACGCATCATGCGGCTTTCGCAGGCACAGATCCCAACATTATTGCTGATCGGCAATCATGATATTTCTCCGGCCATCGGCCGCGCGCATGCCATCCAGGAATTTGATACTTTGAAGATTCCGTTTGTGCGCGTTTTGCAGAAGCCGGAATTTTTAGGTCCAAAAGATTTGTGGGATTTGCCTGTTCAGGTTATTGCCATGCCGTGGATCGCGCGTTCCGGTTTGATGGCGTCGGTCGGCGAAACAGATTCTGAAAAAGCGTTTTCGCGCGTCGAAGAAAATATTTCGGAGTTGGTGGAAGGCTGGCTGGAAGATTCTGATTCGTCCCTGCCGCTCATTCTCACCGCGCATGCTTCAGTGGAAGGCGCGAAGTTTGGCTCAGAGCGGATGGTGATGCTCGGCAACGATCTGGTGCTCTCGGCTTCGATGGTGAAGAATCCAAAGTTGGATTATGTCGCGCTTGGGCACATTCACAAACCGCAGGATTTGAACGAAGGCGCTCATCCGCCCGTGATCTACCCCGGCTCGATCGAGCGCGTGGATTTTGGCGAGGCCGAGGATGATCGGTACTTTGTCATCGCTGACGTAAAAAAAGGCCAGACGAAAGTTAAGTGGAAAAAACTCACAGGCGCGCGCCCGTTCATTGAACGGCGGGCTGTACTAAAGTCCGCTGAGAACGTGACCGAGACACTTAAGGCCGCGTTGCCAAAGGTCCAAGAGTTGGATGGGGCGATTGTCAAATTGACGGTGGAATATCCGCGCGAACTTGATACACTGATCGATGACGCTGCGCTGCGGAAATATACTGAAAAAGCTTTTGAATTCCATCTTGTAAAGCGCCCTCAAATAGAATCGCGCGTCCGCATTTCTCCGGATCAAGTTGTGAGCAGTCTCAGCCCGCTGGATTTGTTGGATCAATACTGGCGTGCCACAAAAGTCGAAGATGCGGATGAATTGCAAAAACTGGCGCGGGAGATTATTTCCGAAGACGAATCGTAAGGGCGGCTGGCGCATTCACATGCAATTCATATTTATAGCATATACTACGCTCGGTTTTCGCGCGGCTGTGGCGAAATTTGAGGAATTGGAAGAATGAAAGCACCTTTTCAATAAAGCTGGGCGTGGGGTGTTTGGGGCATGCGAAGCCCGCCCCAAACACCCCACTTCCCCCTTCTTTTAAGAAGATACGAATGAAGTGTAAATTAATTGTATAGAAGGTGCGGACAACCTTGTCCCTCAATTTGTATCAAGTAAAATCATTACCGGCGAGGCAGTTCCTCGCGGAGGAAAATCGATGTCGAAGATTCTAAATTCAATCACTGTTTTTTTTGGGAATGTTTGGGCGTTCTTGAAAAAGAATAGCAAAATTTCCATTTCGGTTGGCGTTGTCCTATTGATCGTTCTTGGCATTGTTATCAGGAATGGCAGTGCAAAGCCCCAGACTATATATCAGACCGACAAAGTGACGCGCGGTGATTTGACGGCCACGGTCGGCGCGACGGGTAGTGTGCGCGCAGTTCAAAGTGCAACGTTGGTTTGGCAAACTTCCGGGACGGTGGAGAAAGTTGACGTGCAAGTGGGGGATCACATTCAAACAGGCGATGTGCTTGCATCCCTGGCCAAATCATCTCTACCGCAATCCATCATTTTGGCTGAAGCCGATTTGGTCAGTGCGCAACAGGCTCTTAATGATCTGACCAATTCAGATACGACACGGGCACAGGCGGTCATTGCGTTAAAAAATGCCCAGGATGCTTATGATAAGGCCAATAATTATCGCAAATCGCTGGATGGCCTGATCGACATTCAGGAGGTTACATATACTTATATTGGTAATCAGCAGATTCCACATATCAGAAATTACAAAGGATACGCGGATGCCTCGACCATTGCCAAAGCTGATAATTCTCTGGCTTTGGCCAAGGCTCAACTGGACGACGCGCAACGCACGTATGATCGGTTACAGAACGGCCCCAATCCGAATGATCTTGCGGCGGCACAAGCACGTGTCGATGCGGCGCAGGCAACGCTTAATGCAGATCATATTTCCGCGCCATTTAATGGAACGGTGACGCAGGCCAACCCGATGCCTGGTGATCAAGTTAGCGCTGGCAAGGTCGCTTTCCGCGTGGATGACCTTTCCAGTTTGCTTGTTGATGTGCAGGTTTCTGAAATAGATATCAACAGCATCGCGGTCAATCAGCCGGTTACGCTTACATTCGATGCCATCTCTGGCACAACCTATCACGGCGAAGTCACGGAAGTATCGCAGGCAGGTGATATTGTGTCGGGGGCCGTGAATTTCACCGTTACTGTCAAGCTGACGGATGCAGATAAGCAGGTTAAGCCAGGCATGACTGCGGCGGTGAATATTATTGTGAACCAGGTCAAGAACCAATTGCTGATCCTGAACCGGGCCGTTCGTCTCGTGGATGGAAATCGGGTGGTGTACATTTTATTAAACGGCAAACCGCAGCAAGTCCCAGTGACGCTCGGCGCTTCGTCCGATACGATGAGCGTTGTTCTGAATGGAAACCTGAGAGAAGGCGATCTGATCATTTTGAATCCGCCGGCGCAATTTCAA
>JAKBYW010000364.1:0-3312 GCA_021840275.1 Chloroflexota bacterium
ATGCCGAAGTTTTTTTGGTGAAATACAAGAACAGTTTAGGATTAAAAGTGAAACGCCGTATTTGCGGAATGGCGGTTAAGCCGGTGTTTGCAGGATCGTATGGCGCAGTGAAATTATAAGAACCAAGTACCACGATCCCGCCGTCGATAATCATGACTTTGTGATGCATTTGGCCGGGATTTCCATCCAGGCGAACATCCAGCTTCGCCACCCTGAACGGATCAAACTCCGTGCCGACATTGGACGCCACCTGATCAGACTCCATTACACCAGAAACTTTGACTCCCGCCGCGGCCTGCTGACGGATCGCCTCGCCTAGCGGGTCAGTAGTAAAGGAATACGCCATGAAATAAATGCTCGATTGGGCATTTTGAATCAACGGCAGGATGGCGTTCTGCACGTGGTCATCAGGCGAGAAATAGATTTCGACCGGCGTGCCATCCAAAGTCACGCGCGGATTCGGCGTAGCGGCCACCACATCCAGGCCGAATTTATCATCCACAAACATTTCGTTGAATTCAGTGGTGTAATCTTGCGCGATCTGTGTCGAACGAATGCGCATCAGATTATTGTTGTCTTTGTATGTGCCTGAGTCCGTGAAATTCATCGAACCCATCCAGACCTCAGAACGGTCGATCACAACAAACTTATCGTGCATCAAACCCTGACGGCGATCTCCAAGCATTGGAATGCCGGCATCTTTCAAAGCCTGCGGGTCGGAACGATCCATGTTGTCGCTTTCCATCACAACGCGCACTTGCAGGCCGCGCTTATAAGCGCGGATCAACGCGTTACGCACGCTATTCAAGCTGAGACTGTAAGCCGCCATATCCACGCTGAGGCGCGCCGCGTCAATCGCCGCCACAAGCGGACCATCCGGCCCACCTGCAATTTGCTTCCCCAGCGGATTGGTCGGATCGGTAAAGTACAATTCAAACCACGAGCCGCTCACGCCATAACCAACCTGCATCGGAATTTGAGTCAATGGGGCTGGCTCGGCAGGAGCTTGAGTAACCGGCTCAGAATTATCTGGCGGCGGAACGACCGTAGATGGGTCGGAAGTTTTAGGCAGCGGCTGACAGGCTGCAAGCAAAAAGCAAAGAGCCAAAAATGAGCCAAATAATTTTTTTAGCATCAGGTTTCTCCTCGCCGCGATTATAGCATGTCTGTTCTAATCGACATACTTCGATTGAAAGGCAGTACGGTATAATCCCCGCCGTCCCATGGAAGAAACTCAAACCCCAAACTCTGCTAATCGTCAGATCGCCCGCGCCGCCGGGACAATCATGCTGGCTTTTGCACTAAGCAACATCATCGGCCTTGTCCGCCAGATATTGATCTCGCGTGCCTTTGGCACCGATAAGGCCATCGACGCATTTTATGCCGCATCAACTTATCCAGATTTGATCTTCAGCCTGGTGGCAGGCGGCGCGCTGGCATCTGCATTTATTCCGACTTTTACGGGCCTGCTTGCAAAAGACGAGCGCGCCTCTGCCTGGAAATTAGCATCATCCATCGCCAATCTCATTCTGGTCATCTTGAGTGTGCTGAGTATCATCTCGGCAATGTTCGCGCCACAGATCATTCGTTATATCCTCGCGCCGGATTTCTCCGCAGACGAACAAGCGCTGGCCGCCTCACTATTGAGAATTCTATTAATTACACCGGCCATCTTCGGCATCAGCGGCCTGACAATGGGCATTCTTAACGCGCATCAACGCTTTTTGCTGCCTGCCCTCGCGCCAAGCATGTACTGGATCGGAATGATCTTTGGATTGATCTTCCTCGTTCCATCCATGGGTGTTTATGGATTGGCCTGGGGCGCGGCCTTGGGTGCCGCGTTTCATCTCGGCGTTCAAATTCCAGATTTAATTAAGCTGCCATCACGCGCCTACCTCCCCACCCTCGGTCTGGATAATGCTTCCGTGCGCGAAGTTGGACGATTGATGGGGCCGCGTTTATTGGGCGTGGCCGTCGTGCAACTCAACTTCGTCGTCAACGTCATCATCGCCACCGGCTTGAGCGAAGGATCGCTGTCCGCCATCAAATACGCGTGGCAGGTGATGACCATGCCGCAAGTCGTGATCGCGCAGGCGATTGCCATCGCGGCGCTTCCGACGTTTTCCGCGCAGGCCGCGCGCGGCGAAAAAGGTGAAATGAGAACGTCTCTCGCGGCGACCTTACGCGGGGTGCTGTTTCTCTCGCTTCCCGCCTCGCTTGGGCTGATTATCCTCCGTCAGCCATTGATCGCTGTGCTCTTTCAACATGGAAGTTTTGACACACATTCAACCGATCTGGTTGCATGGGCCTTGCTCTGGTACGCGGCCGGGTTGATCGGTCACAACGTAGTCGAGATTCTCTCACGCGCCTTCTATGCCTTGCATGATACAAAGACGCCGGTCTTTGTCGGCGCGGCGGCGATGACGCTGAACGTGATCTTCAGTTTTGCTTTTTCAACCCTCTTCAGCAAACTCGGCTGGATGCCTCACGGCGGGCTGGCGCTTGCTAATTCATTCGCCACCGCACTGGAGATGACGGCCTTAATCATTTTGATGCGCCGCCAATTAAAAGGTCTGGACGGCCCAAATATTTGGCGCGGGTTAGTTCAAGCGATGTTGGGAACTTTCGCAATGAGCGCGGTCTTATTTGGTTGGCTGCAATTTACATCTGGAGTTTCCATCTGGATCATCGTCCCCATTGGGATTGCCGCCGGCGGGCTGATTTACGCGGCGATCCTGTTTGCGTTACGTGTGCCTGAATTGGCAACGATCTTAAACGCGGTGCGCTCGAGATTGAGAATGGATAATTAAACAACGAGCAGGTTGAAGTCCCGAAAGAAGCGAGAAAATGGACGCAATTCTCTGCGTTCATTTTCTTATTTCCAAACAGTCCACAATAAGGTTGCCACTGCAATGCCCAGCAAAATCCCGCCGGCCACTTCCAGCGGCGTGTGACCAAGCACCTCGCGCAATTCCTTTTCGTTTGGCAATTGGCCGTGCATCAATTCCTCGAAGAGCATGTTGATTCGTTCGGCGTGCATTCCAGCCTGACGGCGAACACCGGCCGCGTCATACGTAACGACCATCGTCAGCGCCACGCCCAGCGCAAAAAGTGGACTATCGAAACCCTGATACAAACCAATGGCTTGAGTCGCGCCGACCATCAAGGCCGAATGTGAACTTGGCATCCCGCCCGCCGCAAGGGCCATTGCCCAATTCCAATGGTGTGAGCGCAGATATTCCATCGGGATCTTTAATATTTGCGCCGTGCTCCAGGCCGCCAGCGCAATGAGGAGAATTCGGTTTTGTAATA
>JAKBYW010000365.1:0-3299 GCA_021840275.1 Chloroflexota bacterium
CAGAGACGCGGTGATGGCCGTCCACTACGAAATAAACCTGTCCGACTTTATAAAGCACCACGGGCGGAAGGCTGATGTCCTTATAAAATGCGAGGTCGATGTTCTGCCAGCGGGCGGCGAGCTGATCTTCGACTGGCAGGAAGGCGCGGTCGAACTGGTGGTAGCGATTCAGACTGCCGACGATCTGTTCCACCTTGACGGTTTTGACGCCGCGATAAATGGGGCCGCCGATGTGCAGTTTCTCCTTGATATCGTCATAGGAAAGCAGAGTTGTCGGCTGGCCGGAGACAACTGACCAGGCGCGGTTGAGAAAAGCTTTGAAGCGGGCGCGGCTGAAATCGGCGCGCACGCGTGAATTGAGTTCATCAGACATTTTCAATCCCGATTATTTTGTACGGAAAAACATTTATGATGGCCGTTGGCCCAAACCTGGTTGTGGCCTCTTCCAGGTTCTGGCGATAGAAATGTGTATGGCCGTGGAAATGATAGCGGGGGCGCGCCCAGCGCAGCAGCCAGTTGATGGCTTTCAGGCCGGTATGCGCTTGCGTCTCGTCATCGTGGATGCCAAAAGGCGGCGAGTGGGTGATAAGGATGTCGAGGGCGCGCCCATAGCGCAGACGATTGAAAAGCAAGCCCGGCATCAGTCTGGCGGCGCGTTGGAAAGCTTCGGCTTGTGTGTGCTGGTTGACGCCGTCCGGGCGGTATTTAACGGAACCGCCCAAGCCCGCAATTAGAAGTCCTTTAACGCGAGCATGCTTCAGGTCGAGGTTGGAGCCGCCTTCGGCGCGGGTGCTATTGAATTTAGGATTGTATTCCGGGTCATGGTTGCCGGGGACGTAAACCATTGGCACGTTCAGCATCGAGATCAAATACTCAAGATAGGTGTAAGGCAGATCGCCGCAGCCGATGATGATATCCACGCCTTGAAAGTGATCCTGGCGTGCGAGAGTGTAGATACGTTCGACGATCTGATCGCTGACGGCTAGGATTTTCATGCAGTTGTATTGTGCCGCAGAAAGAGTTTCCTCGCAAGGGTGCTTCTTACAGGCAGGGCAATCGCATCTAAAATGAGGTAAATGGAAATAATGGCCATCGCGATCTGTGCTGTAATTCGCGGTGCGTTATAATCTCCCCGCCTTATGAAAATCCTGACCGTTCTCACTTACTATCGCCCTCACACTTCCGGCCTGACGATTTACGCCGAACGTTTGGCGCGTGCCTTCGTCAAACGCGGACATCAGGTCACGGTGATGACCACGCAATACGATCCATCGTTGCCTCTCGAAGATATCATGAGCGGCGTGAAGATCATTCGTGTGCCGGTTCTGTTTCGACTGAGCAAAGGCGTCATTGCGCCGACTTTCGGCTGGGTTGCCACAAAGCTGGTCGCTGAGCACGATGTCGTCCAAATGCACCTGCCGCAGTTCGACGCGCCCGGCGTGGCGTTGCGCGGACGGCTCTTCGGCAAGCCTGCTGTCCTCACCTATCACTGCGATCTGCTTTTGCCGCCTGGATTATTTAATCGTTTCGTAAATCTCGTGGTCAAATGGCAGAATAATATGGCGGCCCTGCTCTCGAACCAGATCGTGACATACACGCAGGATTATGCCGACCATTCGTCTTATCTCTCGCGCTATAAATATAAATTGCGGACGATCCTTCCGCCCGTTGAACTTCCGACTCCTAAACCGGGCGCTGTCAAAGCTTTTGCTGAAGCGCATCACACATCGGACCTCAAGCCGGTCATCGGCATGGCAGCTCGTTTTGCCGCTGAAAAAGGAGTCGAAGTCCTGCTGGATGCTCTGCCCGTGATCCTGGAGAAATATCCGCAGGCGCAGGTTTTATTTGCGGGCACATATCAAAATGTGATGGGTGAGCAGGCTTATGCCGAACGGTTGATGCCGCGCATTCATAAGTTCGAATCTCAGGGCCACTGGACTTTTCTCGGCAATCTCACTCCTGAACAAATGGCGGCGTTCTACCCAAACCTGGATGTGCTGGTCATTCCATCTTTGAATTCGACCGAAGCATTTGGCCTTGTTCAAATCGAAGCGATGATGAACGACGTGCCGAGCGTGGCGTCGGCGTTGCCGGGGGTGCGGATGCCGGTCAGGATGCACGGCATGGGACGCATCACTAAAATTGGCGAGGCGGCCAGCTTAGCGGAGTCCGTTCTCGAGGTGCTGAACGAACCGCAGAGGTTCCGCGGCGATATCGAGTCGATCAAAAAATCCTACCATCCCGATACTGTCGCGGCTGAGTATGAAAAATTATTTGAAGGGTTGATGAAAAAATAAATGTCATTGCGAGAAGTGGAGCAACGAAGCAATCTCATACTTATTGGTTACTTGGGATTGCCACGCTGCCTTCGGCAGCTCGCAATGACAAAATGCCTATGAAAGATTTTCTCTTCCTCCAACTGCGCGACCTGCCTTACTTCCGCGCTTTTTTGCGCGCGATAGAAAGTTCTTATTATCAGGATTTGCCGATGCCTGCGCCAATCTATGATGTCGGTTGCGGCGACGGGCATTTTGCCTCGCTGACCTTCGACCAGAAAATCGATGTGGGTCTTGACCCATGGCACAGGCCGATCCATGAGGCAAAAAAATTCGGCGCGTATAAATCCCTGATCGAAGCCGACGGCGCGCAGACGCCTTTCCCATCGAATCATTTTGCCAGTGGATTCAGCAACTCAGTGCTCGAACATATTCCGCATATTGATTCGGTTTTGGCTGAAACCGCACGTGTGTTGAAGCCGGGTGCGCCGTTCTATTTTTGTGTGCCGAACACACGCTATCTGAGCGAGCTTTCGATCTCGCGCCTGCTTGGAAAAAGTTACACCGAATGGTTTCGGAAAATTTCGCGCGTGGCGCACGCCGATGAACCGGAGATGTGGAAGAAACGGTTGGAGCGCGCTGGTTTCGCGCTCGAAAAATATTGGAGCTACTTTTCGCCCGCCGCGATGCGCGTGTTAGAATGGGGGCACTATTTTGGCGTCCCATCTGTGGTTGCGCGCGTGCTGACCGGACGCTGGATCATCGCCCGCACAAAATGGAATCTCGCGCTGACGGAGGCTTATGTAAAAAAATATGCCTCCCCCGAAGTGGTTGAAAATGGTACGTTCACGTTTTATATTGCGAGAAAGAAATAATACGTATTACGTAATACGTAAAATCCCATTATGTCCTTCGACGAAAAATATTTTAGCACACACACCTACGCCGCCGTCTCGTTTGCGAAATACAGCCAATACTGGTGGTCGAATCGATTCTTCGCCGCGCTGGCCCGCCGCTATGGAC
>JAKBYW010000011.1:0-15266 GCA_021840275.1 Chloroflexota bacterium
TCATCCCTACTCAAAAAAATTGATGTCCAGCGTTCCGAGATTGCATGGCGGTAAAGAACCCGATTTCATCACGGGCCAACCGCCCAGCCTGATTGATCTGCCAAAGGGTTGTCGCTTTGCAGCTCGTTGTCCCTCACGCTTTGAAAAGTGCGTTGAGGATCCACCCACGGTTGAAAAAGACGGCCGGCGTGTTAAATGTTGGTTATATTCCTAGGCCAGGAGCAGGGTCATGGTTGCCGCTACGAAAAATCATGAAGTGAAAACAAACAACAAAGACGAGATTTTATTGTCCATTGATGACCTGCATGTCTGGTTTGAATTAAGACGCTTCGGGTTTGGTCATGCCGGATATGTAAAGGCGGTGGATGGCGTCACTTTTGATGTCCATCGCGGTGAGACGATCGCGGTAGTGGGGGAAAGTGGTTGTGGAAAATCGAGCCTGATGAAAACAATTCTGGGCTTGTACAAACCGACCAAAGGCGAGATCATCTTTGACAACAAGAATCTCAAGGACCTCAATACAAAGGGAATGCACTGGTATCATTCGCATGTTGGTTATGTCCAGCAGGACCCTTATGGCGCCTTGCCGTCTTTTATGAATGTCAAACGCATTCTTGAAGAGCCTTTGATCATTGGTGGTATCAAGGATAAGGAAGAGCGCAACCAGCGTATTCGCAAGGCGCTTGAAGAAGTCAAGATGAGTCCGGTTGACGACTTCCTGCCCAAATATCCGCACATGCTCAGCGGCGGACAGCAGCAGCGCGTCGTCATTGCGCGTGCCATGATTATGGAACCCAAATTCCTGGTGGCCGATGAACCGGTCTCGATGCTGGACGCTTCCGTCCGCGTCGAAATCCTCAAACTTTTGCGCGGTTTGCAGGAATTGCATCACCTATCCGTGATCTATATTACGCACGACTTGTCCACCGTCAGCTATTTCTCCGAGCGTATCTTCGTGATGTACGCGGGTAATCTCGTTGAGAAGGCCAAAGTTCGTCAGGTTTTGGATAATCCTCTGCACCCGTACACAATGGCTTTGCTCACCGGCACATCCGAGCCGGATGCAAAGAATGCGGAAACTTATAAAGAGATTCCACCGGGCGAACCGCCTAGCCTCGTGAAACCGCCTCCGGGATGCCGTTTCCATCCGCGTTGCTCAAAGGCCATCAAGAGTTTGTGCGAGATCAAAGAACCACCCGATTTCGAGCCCGAACCCGGTCACTTGGTGGCTTGCTGGCTTTACGAAAAATGATGCGTTTAAGCCCGGTCCAATTGATATTGATTGGATTCATCCTGTCACTGCTGGGCGTGATTTTGCCGCTTCTCATGGTGATCCATATCGTCCAATCGACATTCTTTATAAATTTCGTTTCTTACATAGCTTCAGTCATTGGTCTGTTCCTCGGTATCATTGGCGCTGCATCTTATATTCGTGAACATCGAAAATAATGGACGCAGGGCCAATTAGACGCTTGTGAGAACTGCGAGGATAAGATAGGATTCGGGTTTTGCAACCCGAATCTTTTTTTCGATGGATAAAGGAGCGCGTCATGGTCGGGACGAATGACCGGTTTCTCAGACGAATTAGCTTTCTCACCCTTTTGGCTTTCCTGCTCTCCGCATGTGGATTGCCTGCGCGAGCGAGCGCTACATCCACGCCTGATGTTACTCCTACGCCCATGCTTGCATCCACGCCGACGGCGCCGCGCGCGTTAACCGTCTGCCTGGGATCAGAGCCGAATACGTTGTACCCGTTTGCGGGTCCGAATGACGCGGCGCTCAGTGTGCTGGCGGCGATTGATGACGGGCCGACTGATACCATAAGCTATGAAAACGTCCCGGTCATCCTGAAAAAATTGCCCAGCCTTGCCGATGGCGACGCGCAGATCAAGCCCGTCTCCGTTTTTGCGAGGAGTCTAATTGTGGATGCGGGCGGCAATCTCACTTCACTTGCGGCAGGCACGCGCGTCCGGCCCGCCAGTTGTCGCGCCGATGGATGCGCCATTACTTATGATGGCGTTACTACTTTGCAGATGGATCAAATGATCGTTAATTTCAGTCTGCGTTCAGATATCACCTGGTCCGATGGAACTCCGCTGACCGCCGACGATTCGGCTTACGCTTATCAACTTGCTGCTGATAAAAACACAAAGGGATCGAGATTCCTGATTGACCGCACGCAGGCTTATGAAGCCACCGATTCGACCACCACTCAATGGTGGGGCATCCCCGGTTTTATTGACCCGGCTTTTTCTACTAATTTTTGGAGCCCCGCGCCCAGGCATGTCTGGAGCAAATTCACAGCTGCTGACCTCCCGCAGATAGATGTCGCTGCACGTTCACCTATGGGCTGGGGACCTTACATGATTCAGGAATGGGTGGCGGGCGATCACATTACCTTAACCAAAAATCTATATTATTTCCGCGCATCCGAAGGTTATCCAAAGTTCGATCAAGTGACCTTCCGTTTTATCCCCGACCCAAATACTGCCATCAGCGAACTGACTGCTGGTCGTTGCGACGTTCTTGACCCAAGCATTAATCTCGATACGCAAGCGGCATTGCTTCAACAACTGCAACAATCGGGAGAAGCCCAGGCATTCTTCGCGCCGGGCATGTCCATTGAATGGCTTGGGCTTGGCATCAATCCTGCCAGTTACGATGACGGCTACAACGCGGAAAAGGGCGACCGCCAGGACATTCTCGCCGACCCTCGCACGCGTCAGGCAATCGCCTTCTGCCTTGACCGCCAGAAAGTTATAGACACCGTTCTCTTCGGCCAATCTTCAGCGCCAAATAGTTTCATCCCGCCCGACCATCCGCTTTATGACGCCGGCCTTCCCACCTATCACTTTGATCCTGTAGCCGGGGCCAAACTTCTTGAGCAGGTCGGCTGGAAAGACCTCGATGGAAATCCTGCCACGCCGCGGCTGGCAGTGTCCGTTAAGAGCGTAGCCGCTGGCATGCCGCTTGTGTTGAACTATTTCGCCACACCGACTGCGCAACGCCGCCAAGCTGTGGACGTTTTCACTCAATCCCTGGCGCAATGTGGCATCGGCGTCAAGGTGCAATATTACACACAAAATGATCTGTACACGTCCGGCCCGGTTGGCCCACTCTTTGGCCGCAGCTTCGATCTCATTCAATATGCCATGTCCACCACCGATACCGAGCCGCCTTGCAATTGGTTTATGAGCAATGAGATTCCCAACATGGAAAATCATTGGGCGGGTCTCAATGTAAGCGGATATAGGAATCCTGACTACGATGCCGCATGTAACGCGGCGCGCTCGTCCTTGCCGAGCGAAAAAAGTTATACCGACTCATATCATCAGGCGCAGGCCATCTTCGCCAGCGAGCTGCCATCCATTCCGCTTTACTATCGTCTCAAAGTTGCCGCTGCGCGTCCCGACCTCTGTCATTTTGGTCTCGACTCCAGCGCTAATCCGCTTTGGAATATCGAAGCCTTCGATATGGGGGCAGCTTGCAAATAATTAAAAAAAATATGTCATTGCGAGGAGAGCGTTCGCCTGCCCTGCGTTCTTCAGGGTCTCGACGACACTTGCACCTGGCGCAAGTGCAGGTGAGCAATCTCCCTGCTGTTGTGAAAGATGTCTTTGCGGGAAAGCTCCCTTCGCAACAACATGGACTTGTTTTATTTGCCCTCGTTGGTCTCTGTGCGATTCTGCTCGCTTCATGTGCCGGACCCTCAACGGCTCCCGCTTCAACGGCCCTTCCCAACTCCACAGCGACTCCGGTTCCCCACGCGCCCGAAATCCGCTTTGCCTTGATCGGCACTGTGACCGACGTCAACGTTTGGGCTTTGTTCGACGCCAAAGGTTATTCCTACAATAACTATGCCCTGCGCAACGAATACTGGCCGCGCTTGTATCGCCTTTCGATTCCCGACCGTCAGTTCGAACCGATGGCAGCCAGCGCCATGCCTTCGTCCGTTCAACAGGAAGGAAATTTTTATACCGCAACCGTCCCTCTTCGATCTGATCTAAAGTGGACAGATGGCAATCCATTCACAGCAGATGATGTTGAGTTTACAGTGAACACGGCCCTATCTTTCCAGCTTGGATTTGACTGGCACGATTTTTACAATCCGGATTATCTCGACCATGCCCAGGCGGTAGATCCGCACACCGTTAAATTCTTTTTCAAGAAACAGCCGAATGTCGGTTTATGGCAGTATGGCGTATTGCAGGGACCGATTGCGCAGAAAGCATATTGGTCGTCGAAGGTTGCCGCGTCGATTGCGTTGTTGCCATCGGGCAGTGTTCTTTCGGAAATCGAAAATCTAAAGTCAAGCGCGGCTGATCTTCAACAAAAAGTGGATGCTCTTAACCTTTCTGTCGCAACGACGGTTACGAGCGATGAAGCAAAACAGATACGAACTGCTTTGACTCAACAGCAAGGCCGCCTGGATCAAGCAAACAATAACCTTGCCAAAGCCCAATCCGATTTTGATTCAGTCATGAACGCTGCGCGAGATTTATTGTATGCGTTGGATAATAAGAATGAACCAACACTTGGAAATTGGCTTCCCGCCGGTCAGCAAAACGGCGTTTGGATAAATACTGTAAATCCTTTGTACCCATTCGGCGAGCCGCATTTTGATCGGGCAACTTATCGCCTCTTTACAAATGAAAATAATGCAGTTAATGCACTGCGGAATGGGAACGTAGATTCCGTTCTCAATGAAAATGGCATATCCATAAAGAACGAACAGGATCTTCAAAAAGATGTATCATTCAAAATTGCTTTTAATGCAAATTATGGTGTTCGATTCTTGGTAATAAATCCAACTCGCCCTGCATTGACGGATAGTGCTTTTCATCAGGCGCTGGATTGCGTTTTGGACCGGGCAAGCATTGTTCGCGCATTGATCGCTGTTCCTCTTGAATCGTTTATTCAGGAAGGTGCAAAACCATGGTATGACTCTCAATTGTTGGTTGGGTGTGCTGGACAGGCCGGTTCGCAACGCCTGGAACAAGCGGCAGCGATTCTTAAGTCGGCGGGTTATACATGGCAAAAAGAGCCAACTGATTCTGAAGCTGGTCTGGGGTTAATGTTACCCGGCGGGAAAATTTTCCCGACAGTTACTTTGCTAGCTCCATCAAAAATTGAAGATAGCCAGCGCGCAACAGCAGCAGAATATGTTGAGAGATATGCAAATTTGCTTGGCATTGCGCTGACAGTGAAGTACGTTAACTCTGATGAAATCAATTACGCTGTCTTCAGCAGTGGTCAATATGACATGGCTCTGCTCGGCTGGCGCGTGAGCGAATACCCGGGATATTTGTGCGATTGGTTCGGGGACGGGAATTCGTTCCATTATGACGGGAGCCGCTTGAAGTCGGCGTGCGAGGCGTTGAATTCGACCAGCGATCTGGAATCCGCGCGCAAACAGGTTTTTCAAATCCAGTCTATTCTGTCAAAAGATCTGCCGTTTATCCCGTTATATTCAACTGTGACGTATGACGCGTACCGTAATATTTCGTATCCATTCTCGAATGTGCTGGGCGGTTTGAGCGGAATTTATGGCGCTCCTGCCCTTGCAATTCCTGCGCCACAATAATAAAACTTTGCTATAATCAGCCACAATCCGAAAATAGGAGTTCGCCGTGGCGAAGACTGATCAGAAACCTTTGCTGGAAGTAAAAAAACTTAAGACACATTTCTTTACTGAGGATGGCGTCGTTCATGCCGTGGACGGTGTGGACTTCGTCATCTATCCTGGTGAGATTTTGGGATTGGTGGGCGAGTCGGGATGCGGCAAAAGCGTCACGTCGCTTTCGATCATGCGCCTCGTTTCATTGCCGGGTAAAGTGCTGGAAGGCGAAATCCTGTTGGATGGCACCGACCTGTTGAAACTGCCTGAAGAGGAAATGATGAAGGTGCGCGGCAACCGCATTTCAATGATCTTTCAGCAGCCGCAGACCGCGCTCAACCCGGTGTTTAGAGTGGGCGATCAAATTGCCGAGGTGTTGAGCATCCACCAGGATTTTGGGAAAGAGGCCGGACACAAACGCGCCGTGGAATTGCTGAAGATGGTTGGCATTCCCGAAGCGGAGCGCCGCGCGCAGGCTTTCCCGCATGAACTTTCGGGCGGCATGGCTCAGCGTGTGATGATCGCGATGGGGCTGGCGTGTGTGCCCGAGCTTTTGATCGCAGATGAACCAACCACCGCGCTGGATGTGACCATTCAAGCGCAGATATTGGACTTGATGCTGGGTATGCGCGAGAAGATGGGCACATCGGTGCTGCTCATCACGCATGATCTGGGCGTGATCGCGGAGATGGCCGAGCGCGTGGCTGTGATGTACGCGGGCGAGATCGTGGAGCAGGCCGAAGTGACCGAACTTTTCGATTACCCGCTCCATCCGTATACGCAGGGACTGATCGGTTCGATCCCGGTGCTGGGCAAGATCAAAGAACGTTTGGATGTCATCCCCGGTTCTGTGCCAAATTTGATCGACCCTGCGCCTGGATGCCGTTTTGCGCCGCGGTGTATGGCGCGCGTCAAACATGGCTTGACTATCTGTACGCAGGCCGATCCTGATCTGGCCGAAGTCAAGCCCGGACATTTTGTCCGTTGCTGGTTGTATCAAAATGCGGAAGGCCATCGTGCCCCGCTTAAAGTACGTTAACCACATTACGGGAGCATTTGATGAGTGATCATACCGCTAACCAACCAAAAACAGATCTTGTGCAAGTGCAGGGCCTGAAAAAATATTTTCCTGTGCGGGCGGGCATCATGCAGCGCGTGGTGGCGCACGTTCAAGCTGTGGACGATGTCAGTTTCGTTGTTCGAAAGGGCGAGACGCTCGGCATGGTGGGCGAATCGGGCTGCGGCAAAACGACCATCGGGCGCACGATGCTGCGCCTGATCGAACCGACAGCCGGATCGGTGATCTATGACGGCAGGGATGTCTTCAAACTGAAGAGCGGCGAGTTGAAAGCCGTGCGCCGTGATTTGCAGATCATCTTCCAGGACCCCTTCGCTTCCCTTGATCCGCGCGTGCCGATCGGCGAGTCCGTCATGGAAGGGCTGCACATTCATAACATCGGCGCTCCCAAGGAGCGCGCGGATGTCATGATGGATATGCTCAAGAGGGTGGGGCTGGAGCATTATCATGCCCGCCGCTATCCGCATGAGTTTTCCGGCGGCCAGCGTCAGCGCATTGGGATTGCGCGCGCGCTGGCTTTGCGCCCTAAATTCATCGTCTGCGATGAGCCGGTCTCGGCCCTGGATGTATCCATTCAATCGCAGGTGCTCAATATTCTCAAAGACTTGCAGTCCGAATTCGGATTAACGTACTTATTCATCGCTCATAACTTGAGCGTGGTTGAACATATTTCCGACCGTGTGGCGGTGATGTATTTGGGCAAGATGGTCGAGCTGGCCGACCGCGATGAGATCTATCGCGATCCCAAACACCCGTACACGCAGGCGCTCATGTCGGCCATTCCCGTTCCGGATCCGAAATTGAAGCGCAGCCGCACAATCCTGAAGGGCGATGTGCCCAGCCCACTTCATCCGCCGAGCGGCTGCCGTTTCCATCCGCGTTGTCCCATTGCTGTTGAAATGTGCTCGCAAAAAGAGCCGGAATTCCGCGAGATCAAACCGGATCATTGGGTGGCCTGCTGGCTGGCAGAGTAACCAAAAAGGAAAATATGGGGCACGGTATTCTGCTTGTTGACGATCAGCGCGATATTGTTCGCCTTTTGCATTCCACGCTCGATACGCTGAAGAACAGCGAGCTCGAAATTTTCGAGTCACCGTCTGGCGAGGAAGCCATGCTGGAGGCCAGCCGCCGCAAGATCGACCTGCTGGTTTCCGATTACCTTTTGCCCGGCATGACCGGCATCGAATTGATGCACAAGGTACGCGCCAAAAACCCGGATGTCAAAGTGATTTTGATCTCAGGCATGACGGACCGCAAAGCGCGCGATGAAATGCTCAATGCGGGTGCAGTAGCCCTCTTTGACAAGCCTATTCCCCTGGCCGATTTTTTGGATGCTGTTGAGCGTAACCTCGGACTTGTCCGCACGATCTTTCCTCCCGAATCGGATGTCAAAAGTGAAGCGCGTCGTTCCCGGATCTCGGACCTGCTCGCCAATTTCAGGCAGGACATCAAGGCCCAGGCTGTTTTCCTGCTTAATGACCGCGGCATGGTCATGGCGCGCGCCGGGGATTTGCGCGACAGCAGCATGGAAGTTTCCCTGCTCTCGGCGCTCTCGGCTATTTTTGCTGCCGGGTTGAAGATTTCCAAGTTTAATCGCCAGGAGATACTCGACCAACAATTTGTTTTCACTGGCGGGGATCATGATCTACTTCTTATCCCAATTGATGCAACCTATTCTTTATTACTAGCTGGAAATGGAATTACGAGCCGCGAAGTTCTGCTCGATACTCTGGATGCGATGAGGGCCCTAAGAAAAGGAGTTGACAAGTCACTGCGTTCGATGGGTGTGACCGCCGAACTCAAGGAACCCAAACCTGCGCCGACCGCTCCGAAAAAACGCAAGACCGGCGAACTTCCCGCCAACCCCCCTGCTCCTGAAATGGAAGCTTTACTAAAAAGCGCCAAGAAAAAAGTCAAGCAGGATGAGATGGATGATTTCTGGAACAAGGCTGCCGAACAAACTGCCAGAAAATCCACCAACCCTGAAGTGATATCTTACGAAGAAGCCCGCAGGATGGGCCTGACGCCGGACGAGCAAAAGAAATAAACTATGATAAAATTTGCGTCGCTCTGGGGCGTGGTGCAACGGCAGCACACCAGACTTTGAATCTGTGAATCTTGGTTCGAATCCAGGCGCCCCAGCCTTTCCCGCTCCGCGGGCTATCAATTGAAGACGGGCTTCGCGTACGGCGCGAGTTCGTCTTTTTTGTTCTCCATTGATAAATAGTTTGCTCATCCGACGCAGTAAGGGCGACCCTTCACGGTTAATCATGTATCTTTTGCTCGCTGGGCGGGTCGCCCCTACGGTAAATGTATAAGTAACATCAGTGTTTTAGGAGCCATGTATGAAAATAACCGCTGTATTGCTGGCCGCCGGTCAGGGCACGCGCATGAAATCAGATCTGCCAAAAGTCTTGCATCCGCTGTGCGGCAAGCCGATGATCTGGCACGTGATGGAAGCTTTGAAACAAGCCTCGACTGAAAAACCGGTCGTGGTGGTGGGACACGGCGCGGAACAAGTCAAAGCTTTTTTGGCGGAGTCCGCTGACTGTGTCCTGCAAGAGCCGCAGCTTGGAACCGCACACGCCGCAATGCAAGCCGAGCCAATTGTCAAAGGCAGGGCGGATTACGTTATCGTCACATACGCCGACATGCCGCTTTTGCGCGGCGAGACGTTCCAGCGGCTGGTCGAGACCCAGCGCAACAATCCCGGACCTCTGACTCTGCTGACCACCATCTCGGAAAATCCGCGCGGCTTCGGGCGGATCGTGCGCAACGCCAGCGGGACGGTGGATGCCATTGTCGAGGAATATGTTGCCACGCCTGAACAACGCGCCATCAAGGAACTGAACGTCGGCGCGTATTGTTTCAAAGCCGATTGGTTGTGGGATGCGTTGCATCGCATCGAAAAGAATCCGCACAAGGGCGAGTATTATTTGACGGATGTGATTGAGCTGGCAGTAAAAGCGAACCTGCCGGTGCAAGCGGTCCTGCACGATGACTTGATCGAGACAATTGGCATCAACACGCGCGTTCATCTTGCGGAAGCGGAAGTCGCCATGCGCCGACGCATCAATGAGAATTTTATGCTGGCTGGCGTGAGCATGACCGATCCGGTCTCGACTTATATCGAAGCGGGTGTGACGATTGGCAAGGATACGCTGATTTTACCGAACACGTATATTCAAGGGCGGACTACAATCGGCGAAGATTGCACCATTGGTCCGAACTCTCACCTGCGTGATATGCAAATTGGAAACGGCTGTAAAGTTTTTATGTCTGTCATGGAAGGCGCAGTGCTGGAAAACGATGTGGACATGGGCCCGTTTGCCCGCTTGCGAAAAGGCGCGCATCTTGGCAATCATGTCCACATGGGAAATTTTGGCGAAGTCAAAGATTCCTATCTCGCGGACGGCGTCAAGATGGGACATTTCTCATACATTGGCAACGCGCAGATCGGCGCGAATACAAATATCGGCGCGGGGACGATCACCTGTAATTATGATGGTGAGAAAAAACATCCAACCGAAATCGGTGAAGATGTTTTCATTGGCTCGGACACGATGCTGGTGGCGCCGTTGAAGATCGGTGATGGCGCGCGCACGGGCGCGGGCGCGGTCGTGACAAAAAATGTCGCGCAAAATACGCTTGTGGTTGGGATGCCCGCGCGGCCGATCAAGAAGTTGGAACGCAAGCCTAAAAAGCATTAACCGCGAAGTACGCCAGGAACACCAAGAAAAAAACAAGAAGCTTCGCGTGCTTTGCGCTCTTCGTGGTTCGCTTTTCTCGGTGCTTTTATATCTCTGCTGCGAAAGGGTTTTCAATGACACAACTCACTAACGAAGAAAAAAAACTCTTGATCGACCTTGCCAACGAAGCGCGGCGTCGAGCCTATGTGCCGTACTCGAACTATCGCGTGGGTTCGGCTTTGCGGACCAAGACCGGAAAAGTCTACACCGGCGTCAATGTTGAAAATGCCGCATATCCGACCACGATGTGCGCCGAGCGCATCGCGATTTTCAAAGCCGTCTCGGATGGCGAACTTGAATTTGAAGTTATCTCGGTCGTCACCGATAACGGCGGTTCGCCATGCGGCTCGTGCCGTCAGGTGCTGGCCGAGTTCGGGCTGGATACGATTGTCTTGATCGCAAACGGAAAGGGCGAACTGATAAAAGAAACGACCGTCGGCGAATTACTTCCTGAAGCCTTCCAGCCACAACATTTGGAAAAGAAATAATTTGGTATGCCGCGTCCCGAGCGATCCTTCCGCGTCGATGCTGTTGTTCTGCGTCACAGCGATTACGGCGAAGCCGACCGCCTGTTGACTCTCTACACGCGTCAGCTTGGCAAGACGCGTGCCATCGCCAAAGGGGCGCGCAAGATCGCCTCGCGCAAAGCGGGACACATCGAGCCATTCACACACGTCCGATTGCAGCTTGCGCGCGGGCGCGATATGCTAATCGTCACACAGGCTGACACCGTGGACGGATACCTGCCCGTGCACGAAAATTTGATCCTGACCGGCCAGGCTTCCTATGTGATGGAACTTTTGGATCGTTTGACTTATGAGGACGAAAGCGAGAATCTGACTCTCTTCCGTCTGCTGACCGAGACTCTGTCCCGCCTCGCTTCAAAAGCGGACGCCTGGCTGGTTATCCGCTATTATGAAATGCGCCTGCTGGACGGTTTGGGATTCCGCCCGCAATTGTTCGGGTGCGCCAACTGCGGACGCCAGATCGCGGCCGAAGATCAATATTTTTCGTTCGGCGCGGGCGGAGTTATCTGTCCAAGTTGCGGGTTGGGATTGCCTGGTTTGGCGGGTATCAGCGTCGATGCGTTGAAATATCTGCGGCACTTTCAACGCTCCAGCTACGCGGAGGCGTCCCGCGCGCGGCCCAGCCTCGAGGTCCAGGAGGAAGCGGAGAGTCTCATGCAGGGCTATTTCACTTATCTGCTTGAGCGTGAATTGAACACACCGGGATTCTTGAAACGGATCAAAACGTAATCATCGCATCCGTTTCCCCCAGTTAAGCACGAAGAGCCCTGCGGCCAGCGCCACGACAGGTTTGAAAACGCGCCAGAAGAATTTCTGGAACCACGCCCAGCGTAAATGATAAAGAATAAGAGTGATCGCCGTACGGACGGTCAGCGCCTGTCCGAGCGGGCTTAACAGGATTCGCCGCCGGTAATCGCGGAACGAAAAATCGTTTCTGGCGACTGCAGCACGGATTGCATTCGCAGCCACCAACCCATATCCCAATGCGATGCTGATGCCTTCACCGAAAAGGCCATCCGCGCCGGCCGCGTCCCCGACAAGCAGAACACGGGCGACAGAGAATTGATCGAACGGGCTGAACCAGCGGATCGGATGGCCTTTGATCTCGTATAGACTCAAATCGAAGCCGTGACGCAGCATCTCTTCAGCCAATGGCTGTTTGAGCGCGGGACGCTCTTGATAGGCTAATATGTTGGTATCGTAGATGCCCCAACAGCGCATGGGCTGGCCGTTGACCTGCGTCGGAAAATTCCAGGTATAACCTGCGATACCATTGGGCACGGGGAGGAAATCGAAGTAAGCAACCCCCGATTCGTGTATGTCGTTGCGAGGAGGGTGTTCTTCCCGATGAAGCAATCTCCGTTTAAATGGGGATTGCTTCGCTTCGCTCGCAATGACATTATGTTCAGGGGTAATCACTTCCAGGGCGCGCGCCGTATGGACGGGTGCATTTGGCATCACACAGCGACGCGTGACTCCGTTCGAGCCATCCGCGCCGACGACGATTTGCGCCGTGAATGTTTCTGAATCGGTTTCAATGATCACGCAATCAGCCTGCGGTTGTATATTCCTGACGGTTATCCCTTCTCTTATTTCCACTCCTCTTTCAATTGCTTTTTCTGCCAGCCAGGCGTCGAATTCGTTGCGCCGGATCACGCGCAAGGTGTGCGTGTTTGGCAGGGAAATGGTCAGGCCCTTGCCCGCGAAATCAAAATGCGCCGCAGATACGTCCACGTGCGGGGCTTCTGTTACATCGAGTCCAAGGCGCTGGAGAATGACCTCGGCGTCGGCAACGAGTCCGCCCGCGCAAAGTTTCGGGCGCGGGTGATGCGCTTTTTCGAGAACCAGTATCCGCTCCGCGAGATGCGGAAAATCCTTTACAAGGTGAAGCGCGGTCGAAAGTCCAGACGGTCCCGCCCCGATGATCAGGATGTCTTTTTGAGTGCCCATATTCATTTCTCCAGGTGCGGTAGAAAATCAGACGCGGCCACAGGTGTTGGGCTGAACTTGTCGAAGCATTCCAACGCTCCGGGAACAGATTACACATTCGCCGGCCAGCGTCAAAATGTTCGCTTTTTGCCCGAATCGGGCGGTATCTGCGCCGCTTATAAGGGGAAGTATAATTCACGCATTCTGATCGTGGAGTAAACATGTGCGCGTAAAACTTGCCTTTTTCATCATTCTGATCGCATTCGTCCTGAGCGCCTGCGGACTTGGCGGAAAAGCCGCCACGCCAACCGCAGCCCCCACCATTACACCCACCTCCCTGCCCACCCTCACTCCGACCCCGGTTGTCCCGTTGGCGATTCTGGTTCTGCCTGCTGATATGGACAAGACTGAATCCGACGCGTTCCAAAAAGTGGTCTATGATCTTGCTCAACAGGCCGGGATGCGATTTCAGGTTCGCAACACACTCTCACCTGCGAACCTCGAAGCGGGTCTCAAAGTTGTGATCGCTGTACCGCCCGATCCGGGGATTGCCGCGCTGGCAGCGGCCGCGCCGCAGGTACAGTTTTTGGCGGTCAACATTCCTGGCATCACCGCCGGAGGCAACCTCAGCGTGATGGCATCCACCACACAAGTGGACATTCCCGCTTTCCTGGCAGGCTACACCGCGGCCATGATCAGCGACGATTACCACATCGGCATCATGATCCCCAAAGACAACTCAGATGGGCAAAGAGCTGCTGCCGCCTTTTCGAACGGTATGGCTTATTATTGCGGCCTGTGCCGGCCATTCTATTATCTGCCATACAGCTTCCCTCAAGTAATTGAAATCCCTGCGACTGAAGACAAAATCCATTATGGCGCCTATGCGGACTATCTGATCAGCCAGCGTAAGGTTTATACCATCTACCTTTACCCCGATATCGAAGTTAAAGAACTCACAGATTACCTCAGCACGACCGGCACACAGGTAATCGGCATGTCCCTGCCAAACCCCAAACCATCAGGTTGGGTGATGACCATTCGTTCCGATGCAATCAAAGCCATCCAAAACGCCTGGCCAGATCTAATGGCCGGGAAAGGCGGACAAAATGTTCAAGCACCGCTGGGGCTGGCTGACATTAACCCATCCCTGTTGTCTGCCGGGAAATTGCGCCTCGTCCAGAAAACATTGGATGATCTTGAATCGGGAAAGATCTCAACCGGCGTTGGACAATAATTCCCATGCCATCGCTTGCAGATAAACTTAAATCGCTCGGCGTCAAAGTTGGAACTTCGCATCTCCCCGCCCTTGAAGCAGATGACCGTTATGAGATCGGATCGGTCATATCTGGAACCGCGCTCCCCACCCGCGCCGGTGAGGCATTCGTTCACGAGCAAAGATTCGCGGCGGATTATCGTCACGGGCATGCGCCGATCAAGCTGTCTGCGCCGTTGGATGTGATGTCAGCCTGGGCGCGCGACCCGCGTTTGAATAATCTGCCCATCGAGTCATTTGCCTTCCTCGATACCGAAACATCCGGTCTGGCAGGCGGTACTGGAACGTACGCTTTTCTGGTAGGCGCAGGCCGTTTTATGGATGGCGAATTTGTCCTGCAGCAATTCTTTATGCGCGATCCGACTGAAGAACCGGCTTTACTGGAAGGATTGGCGTTCTTCCTCGCGCCCTGCGAAGCGCTGGTAACTTTCAATGGCAAGTCCTTCGATGCGCCGCTGCTAAAGACGCGTTATATTCTGCATCAGTTGCCCGTGCCGTTTACAGATTACGCTCATCTTGATCTATTGCCGCTGGCGCGCCGTCTCTGGCGTGACCGCCTGGAATCGCGCGCCTTGAAATATCTCGAAGAAAATATTCTCGAAGCGCCTCGCAGCAGCGAAGAAGTTCCCGGCTATGAAATTCCGTGGCTGTATTTTGATTATCTGCGTGACGGCGATGCGCGCCCGTTGAAGGGCGTTTTCTATCACAACGCCATGGATGTGGTGACGATGGCTGCCTTGTTGAGTCACACTGCGGCGATGCTGGCCGATCCATTTCACGAGGGCATCCAGCACGGACTGGATGTGATCGCGCTTGCCAGACTTTATGAAGATCTCGGTCAATGGGATACGGCCGCGCGTCTCTTCGAGCACGGACTGGAGAAAGCTCTCAGCCAGGAGGATTTCTGGAAAACGGTCAGCCGCCTCTCGGTCCTGCAAAAGAGGCGGGGGGATTTCGATGAGGCGATTCGTCTCTGGGAGAAGGCCGCCTCCGAAGGTCATGTTTATGCTTATGTCGAACTGGCAAAATATTACGAGCATAAAAAACGTGATCCGAAATCGGCGCTCGAGTGGGCAAAGTCCGCATTGAA
>JAKBYW010000012.1:0-15200 GCA_021840275.1 Chloroflexota bacterium
GCGACTAAATCCCTCAATGCGATATGCGGAAATACAGCATTTTCCCCTGTCATCCTCCGCAACAAATGAAAGAAGGACGTTCCCGCGTTGGAGAAGAAATTCGGGTAGGCTTTATATGGAAATACCGTCTGGGCTTTCGGTCTTATTCCGAAAATTGCCGCAAGACACCTTGGTTTCTGTGATGACATAATCCCTCCGATCTGTGATGATTGAAATTTAGACCCGCGAGACCCATCGGTCAAGTGAGAGACGACAGGTTCTCGTGCTTGAATTCCCCCTCCGATTTTGCTAGAATGGATTCGACTTTGGTGGGTGTTTTATCGGTGCTAGGAATCCAAATCCTGTTTCCAATCGTTTCACTTTCAAAAGGGAGATTTCCATGAAAACGAATCGAACCGGACGGTTTATGTTGAGGGGGGTGGCATGGATAGTGTTGCTGTCCCTGCTGATCGCCGCGTGTTCTCCCGCGACTCCGCTCCCGGCTACGGAAGCGGCGACAGTCCCACCGACGGAGGCGCCGACCGAGCCGCCCACGGCTAACCCAACGGAACCGCCGATCGAATCTCCCATATTGAAGCCGCCCTCGGATTTAGGCGCGGACCCGCAACGAGTGGAGTTCCAGGCTGAAGATGGAAAAAAACTGGTCGGCTATTACTACGCGTCAAAGTATGCCGATGCGCCAATCGTCATCCTGATGCACTGGGCGGGCGGCGACCTGACCGACTGGTGTGAGATCGCCCTATGGCTGCAGAACCGCCGGGATGAGAATCCGGTGAATCCCGAACGTTGCGCGGATGCCGGTTCCGGTTTACCGGCAGACATCGCCACACCATGGTTGGATCCCGAGTGGTTCCCACCCATGAATGCGAATGTTTCTATTGCCGTGTTCTCCTTTGATTTCCGCGATTACGGCGAGAGCGAGGCGGGAGGGGCTGGCTCGAATTGGGCGAAGGATGCCAAGGCGGCCTTCGCTACCGCCGCCGGGTTCGAGGGTGTGGACGCAGCCCGTATGGCTTCCATCGGCGCCAGCATCGGCGCGGATGGCGCGCCGGATGGCTGTCTCCTTTACAACCAGGGGGCAGGAAGCGGATGCGCGGGCGCGTTCTCCTTGTCCCCCGGCGGTTACCTGGCGATGAACTACGCGACCGTTGTGAATGATCTCGCCCCAATCCCGGCCTGGTGCCTGGCAGGCGAACTGGACGGGGAGTCCGCGCCTACCTGCAAGTCCGCCAGTGGAGGAAACTATCGCTCCGAGATCTATGCCGGGAGCGAAGATCACGGCATGATGCTCATCTCTCCCAACCTCGATCCTCAGCCCATGTGGCTGATCCAGGATTTTCTGGAGCTGGTTTTTGGTGAGACGGTGAAGTAAGATTTTCGGCTCGGTTGCTTCTGGCGGGAGGAACATAACTACGAAGGACACAAAGCATGCGGGGACAACGATTTTAGCACGGATGAATCCACGATGTGCCGCGTGGCGTTAGTATTTGGCAATACGCACACGAGATAATCCAGATTTACGGCGAAGGATGTAATCTTGGTGTGAGCATATACATCCACATCGGAACAGGATTCGCTGCCATGCGTAAATCCCCGATTTATTCGTGACAAACATGCGAACCGGGCTTATCATGGGCCTGGTTCATCAAAACAATTCTGGTGTCGAAGAGAAAAATCCATAAAAAAGGTTTTTGACCTAAATGACGATACTGACCATCCTCTACGCGCTCGGCTTGGCTTTGTTCGGATACCTGAGCGGATCTCTGCCCTTCTCGATCTGGATTACGCGATTTGTAAAAGGGGTGGATGTTCGGGATGCTGGTTCAGGCCATGCGACGACCACCAACACGATTCGTCAGGCCGGATTTGGGCCGGGCGCGGCGGTATTGATTCTTGATCTGGCGAAGGGTTTTATCCCAGCCTGGCTGGCCCTGAAATATGCGCCTGCCATGTGGGTTATTCCCGTGACTGCCGCATTCGTCGTCATCGGCCACTGCTGGCCGGTCTTCGCCCAATTCCGCGGCGGAATGGGACTTGCCAGCGCGGGCGGATGTTTGCTGGCGGTATCGCCGCTGGCGTTCCTGATCGCGGCTGCAATTCTGATTGCATTAACTTTGACAATCCATCACTCGGCGCGCGCTAGTGTCTTTACTGGGATTGCGGTCGCACCCGCGCTGTTGCTGATGGGTCAGCGCGGGATCGAATTTTTGGTTGCAGCCGCGGTCGGACTTGTCATCGCCTATCGTTTTCTGATCAACTGGAATCGTCAATACCGCGAACTCTGGCTTGACCGAAAAGGATAAGGTTGCCTCAAAAGTATATCGAAGAAATCAATCGGCATCATTTTTTACCGCGAAGCACGTTAAGAGCGACAGGAAAAACCTTTAGAACTTCGCGGTTCAAACAGGCGTTTTGTATCACGAAACACTGCTCTCCGGCAGGCTCCTCAAATGACTTCATCTGTAATAGAGTGAGACCGGCGGTGAGTGTTCGTGTTGCTGATGCTTCCCGCCCTATGAGCCGAGCGCCAAAAAAAATCCAATCCATCAAGCGTTAATTCCTTTTGATAAACGAATTCACTCGAGCTGTGTGCCTTATGCGCGCCGCGCAAAAGAGCTGGGCATCCCGATCAGCATCAACACCGACGCGCACTCCGAAGCCGACCTCGATATGTTGTTCTATGGAGTCGCCATCGCTCGCCGCGCCTGGCTGACAAAAGAGGATGTCATCAATTGCTGGTCAACGAAGAAGTTGCTGGAGTGGTTGAAGAAACGGAAATAAAATGACCGCTCTCAAATCTCTTCTATATCTCGTTCTCGCCGCAGGCTTGGGCGCATGGTATGTCCCCTTTTTTCTTCTGCCGACACATCCACAGATTGAGACTGGCATCTTCGCCTATCTTGCTTTTCCCCTCTGGCTCATCGGCGGAGTTATGATTCTGTGGTGCTTCTGGGATTTCACCTTCAAAGGCCGTGGTACGCCTTTGCCCTTTGACCCACCGAAGGAACTGGTCGCAACGGGCCCTTATTGCTATGTTCGCAACCCGATTTATGTCGGTGTGCTTGTCATTGTTATAGGTTATTTTCTCTGGTTCAAATCAATCTGGATGATTGTTTATGCCGTCGCCGCTTTTCTTGTTTGCCATTTGTTCATCATTTTCTATGAGGAACGCATATTGAAAAACAAATTCGACGCGGCGTATGAAGATTATCTCAAACGTGTGCCGCGTTGGATTCCGAAATTTAAATAGATGAAGGCATAGCGGCGCTATGCCTTCATCGTAAATTCATTTTTTATCGCTCACGCGTTTTTGGCATGTTCAGCCTCACGGCTTCGAGAATGAGTGCCTTTAGCGCTGCATCATCTACGGTGTCGCCTTCGTAGAAGTCAATGGCACGCACCGTGTTACTATCCAGCCGCGTATTGAAGAGCTTCTTCGGATCCTTCATCCGAGCGCCTTTGGGGAATGTCAGTCTTACGGCATTCTTGAGCGTATCTGCCATACATATTATTTCATCATGAGACCAAACAGGGACTCCCATTGGTTTGGAGGGTTTTTTCCACTTCACTTCTTCGACCACGGCAGGGTCGGTTTTCTTGATCAAAGCGCGCAGCTGTGATAATTTCTTGCCCCGCCAGTCACCCGGCTCCTTGATGATGGCATCTATCTGTTGAGCTGGGGACTTGTCTTTCGGAGAAGGACTCGTACTTGCTTTCATATTCAGTTCACCGCTTTCTTCACGTTTAAGTTGACATTTAATTACCCTATGTTACATCTCTAAAGAATACTTCAACTATTGGACTTTCATTTACCAGATCCTCTATAGAGTCAACCTGATCTCTATACCATTTTGTTTCTGGAGCACTCATCAAATACTTACGATCTTCCGAATCAACAATTTCTATTGCTTTTGCTGGTAGTCCAATTTTCAGAGATTCTTTAAGACAAAATGTAAACTCAGGGTTTGCTTTTAGATTTGCTAACCAGTCCCTCGACGTGTGAGGACCTTTACCACCTTTTGCGTCTGGTGTTCCACAGATGATAATACGGCCATTGACATTGGTAAACCAAATTTCAATTCTTCTTGGTAACCCTGATTTGGCACCAATTGTTATGATATCTATGGTTCGATCTTTCCTCAGCGCCTCTCTGATTTCCTCATTCATATTTACGTTAGATTTTCCTTTTTCGTTTGTACAACATCGACCAAAGCTTTTCAGCCTGACGATTATAAGATCAGCCCGATGATACTGCCGTTTTGTCTTTGGCGGAGGCGGATTGACCGCCTCCGCCAATGTTCTTGATCTCCGAAGCATCGAGCAGTTGGGACTCGTTCGGCGCATGATGGTGCACGTTCTCGTCACGCGGGAACGCCTCGTGCCAACCAACGATCTCGCCTAAAGCAGGGACCCGTGACGAGATCAATCCTCAACTCACCGCTTTCTTCACGAGTGCGGCGATCTTCGCCTCTTCGGCGGAAGTCAACTTAATCAAGGCAAAACCAGCTGCCCACATATTTCCTTCGTCAAGGTTCGCATCCTGCTGGAAGCCAAATGTCGAATACCTCACACCATATTTACTTGCCGCTTGGAAGAAGCAAATGACCTTGCCATCCGCGTTGGTATACGCGGGCATCCCATACCATGTTTTCGGCATGAGGGCTGGCGCAGTGGCGTTGACGATCTCATGGATCCGCTTCGCCATGGAGCGATCGGGCTCCTTCATTGCGGCAAATGCCGCAAGCACGGCTTTTTCGCCTTCCTCCCTGTTCTTGCCCGCGCGCGCTTCCGCCTTCATTTCTTTGGCGCGTTCTCTCATCGCGGCTTTTTCTACATCCGTCCATCCCTTGGATTTTTGAGTATCTTTCTTTGGGCTCATGGAAATCTCCTTATCTGATTTGGGGTCGTTTTGACACCTTGCGTCTAAGCGAATTTAGCTATATAATAAAGATACTTTATAATAAAGATGATGTCAAGGGTATCATTATGACGAACTCCACAAAAACAGACTTGAAGAAACGGGCCCTGATGGCGGTGAGGGATTATGGCATCCAGTTGACGCTGTTCCGAAACGCCATGAGTGAATGGGCAGGACTCAACGTAACCGATATGGAATGTCTCAGGCTTCTATTCCTCAAAGGCATTGCCACACCTTCTGAACTTGCCAGGCATACTGGTCTCACTTCTGGTGCGACAACCGCCATGCTCGATCGGCTCGAAAAGGCAGGCCTAATCGAGCGGCGACCTAATCCCGATGATCGCCGTGGGACTCTAATCGTTTCCGCGAAATCGGGCGCCGAAAAAGTCGCGTCCTGGTTTGAATCGGCGAGAAAGGCACAAGACGAATTGATTTCAAGTTATTCGGAAAAAGAACTGGAGATCATTTCTGATGTCTTTGAACGATTTACAAAATTATGGGAACAGGAACGCGAGAAGGTACGAAGAAATCAGTAGGGGCGGATCGCGCCACATCAGCGGCCGTCGTACGCTTTTTGCAGATCGGCCACGATGATCTTATGCATCTTGAGCATGGCATCCATCCACCCGTTTGGATTCGACCGGGTCCGGGTCGCCCATCGGCTATTGCCTTTTGCGTTACAGCGCCGCCATCAGAGCAACGGCCGCACCCCTAAGAGGGACACCCCGCGCCCGTGCGCGAAGAAGCAGACACCGCCCAGCAAAGCGTGCAGCATACCGTTAGCAATTCATAAAACAAGAGACTGGCTTCCGTCAGTCTCTTTTCATCTTCCTTTCACCCTGCTGTGCAATACTGTTTCAGCGAGTTGGAAGCAATCAACTTGACGCGATGGAATATATGTTCTAAAATAGGGCAACTTTTTATCCTACTGAATTTAGTTTGGCGCGACTTAACGGTTGTAGAAAGGAAATATTTATGGGCAAAAATTTGATCGCCAAGGCATCCATCAGTATCAACGCTTCCAGCGAAAAAGTCTGGAATGCGCTGGTCACGCCTGAATCCATCAAACAATATATGTTCGGCACCAATGTTGTCTCGGACTGGCGCGAAGGAAGCCCGATCATCTGGAAGGGCGAATGGCAGGGCAAACCCTACGAAGACAAAGGCACGATCCTTCAATTCAAACAGGGACAAAAAATTCAATACAGCCACTTCAGCCCGCTATCTGGCGTTCCCGATAAACCGGAAAACTATCACGTTGTAACGGTGGAGTTATCAGCCAATGGAAATCAAACCGGCGTCTCGCTGTCTCAGGACAATAATGCGAACGAAGAAGAACGCAAAGATTCCGAGAAGAACTGGGAAATGATGCTCACAGGTCTGAAGAAGTTCGTAGAGCACGAATAAAGTCGTCTTTCAAGTTTGCAGGAAGACGGATCGGAAAACCAAGATTCTCATAGGTAAAGGTGAATATGAGAAAACTATTCTCGTTCAACATGATGACGCTCGATGGATTCTTTGAAGGATCGAAATGGGATCTCAGCTGGCATAATGTGGATGCCGAATTCAATGAATTTGCCATAGCTCAACTCAATGAAATAGACATGCTTCTTTTCGGGCGAGTGACGTACGAGGGCATGGCAGGCTATTGGTCCACGCCTGACGCGGCGAAGAACGACCCGGTTGTCGCGGGTTTGATGAATCAAATTCCCAAAATTGTGTTTTCAAAAACGCTGGACAAAGCCGATTGGAATAACACGCGGCTGGTCAAGGATCATATTGCCGATGAAATTTCAAAGCTGAAACAGCAGTCGGGAAAGGATCTTGCTATTTTCGGCAGCGCCAACTTGATGTCCAAGTTGATGCAGATGAATTTGGTTGACGAGCATCGCGTCATGGTCAATCCCGTGATTCTGGGTGCTGGCACACCATTGTTCCAAACAAAGAATAAACTCAACTTGAAGCTTCTAAAGACAAGAACGTTTAAGAACGGAAACGTTTTGCTTTGCTATGAACCAAATGGAAAATAGAGAAAGGAAAATCCGTCATGGCGAAGATTGGCAAGAAACAGATTCAACAGTCTGCATCCAAGCCTAACTCCGCGCTCAAAAAACTAAATGCACTCGTAGGCGAATGGAAGATGGAAGCCATGAAAGAGCAGTTCAAGTTGGAAGGGCAGACAACATTTCAATGGTTTGAAGATGGAGCGTTCCTGCTTCAACGCTCGGATTTCAAACCCGCCGAATTGCCTCCCGCCGCTACCATGATTATAGGCGGCGATGAATCCAGCGAGACGTTTGGCGTTCTCTATTACGACTCACGCGGTGTCCCTCGCATATTGCAGATGAGCCTGACGGATGGCGTCTGGAAATTATGGCGTGACGCACCAGGATTCTCACAACGTTTTACAGGAACTTTTAGCAAAGATGGCAACGTCATCACGGGCCGCTAGGAGAAATCGCTCGATGGCTCGAATTGGGAAAACGATTTTGATCTGACGTATACGAAGGTTAAATCATCAATCACTGGTAAAAAGTAAAGAAAGGAAAAAGAAATCGGAAAAGTTATAACTGGATTCTCAATGTCGCTGGATGGATTTGTCGCTGGGCCGAACGACAGCCCCGAAAATTCTTTGGGCGATGGCGGCGACCGGCTCTTCAAATGGTATTTCAGCGGCGGTGCAACGCACGGAGATTGGCATTGCCAGCACGCTGATGGCTCTGCCGCCGGTAATCGTCCTGCCGATCAGTTATTTCGCATTCAAAGAGAAATTCGGCTGGCAGGCGGTAGCCGGAACGGTACTCGCAATTGCAGGGGTGGCGATTTTGTTCCTCGCATAGCATTTAGTAAAAAGCAAAACAGCCCAACGATTTTTCGTCGGGCTGTTCTTTATCGAGGGTTTTAGAAATATAATTCAGACACATCAACATGCTTGACAAATTAAAACAACGCGCCCGCACACTGAAACACGAAACCATCGCCTTATATTTTGCTTTCCGCGATCCGCGCACACCGTGGTACGCGAAAATATTTGCCGCGCTTGTCGTGGCTTACGCATTCAGTCCGATTGATTTGATCCCCGATTTCATTCCGGTGCTCGGTTATCTCGACGACCTAATCCTCGTCCCGGCGGGCATCGCGCTGGCTGTAAAGTTGATTCCGCTTGAAGTGATGGATGAGGCCCGTTTAACGGCGTCCGCTAAAAGCGCGGAAAGAAGCGTTGGATGGATCGGCGCGGGCATCATCATTCTCATCTGGCTATTGATTGCGGCGTGGACTATACTTCTCGGCATCCGAATGATCCAGGAGAGATCATGACCGACATCACGATCCGCCGTGCAACTCATGCCGACAAGCCCGAATGGTTCCGAATGCGAAAAGGCATTTGGCCTGAAGCGCCAGATGAATATCTCGATTTTGACATGGACGAAATTCTCGCCAGCGACCGCGATGCGGCTTTTATGGCGTTCGCGGACGGGCGGCCTGTTGGAATGATCGAAGCCCGTTTGCGCGAATACGGCGAAGGCTGCGAGACCAGTCCGGTTGGATACATCGAAGGCTGGTTCGTGGATGAAGAAATGCGCGGCACAAATGTAGCCGGCGATCTGGCGCGCGCCGCAGAAAATTGGGCGCGCGGCAAAGGCTGCACTGAAATGGGGTCGGATACATGGCTGGATAATATTGCCAGCATCCGCGCGCATTACAAACTTGGCTACGAAGAAGCGGAACGCCTGGTGCATTTTGTGAAGAGGTTATGAAAACATTTTTGCTTTATGGTTCCTACGGTTACACCGGTGAATTGATCGCCGATCGCGCCGTTCAAAATGGAATGCGGCCTTTGCTGGCGGGCCGTGATGAAACGCGTTTGAAAGCGCAGGCGCAAAAACTCGGCCTCGACTATCGCGCCTTTGATCTTTCAAACACTGCCGCGCTCGATTCTACTTTGATGGGAGTCGACACGGTTTTGCATTGCGCCGGTCCGTTCGTTCTGACATTTCGTCAGATGGCCGAAGCCTGCCTGCGAACCAAACGTCATTACGTGGACATCAGCGGCGAGATCGAAGGCTTTGAAGCATTGGCCGCGCTCGATGCGCAGGCAAAAAATGCGGGCATCATGCTGCTGCCCGGCGCGGGTTTCGACGTGGTTCCGTCTGATTGTTTGAGCGCGCATCTTAAACAAAAACTTCCATCAGCAGATCATTTGCGACTCTTCATTCGTCAGGTCGGCTCCGGCGTTTCGCGCGGCACGGCCAAATCTGGAATCGAAAACATGCACCGCCAGGGACGCATCCGCAAAGATGGGAAAGTTATTCAAGTGCCTCCCGCGTGGAAATTCGTCAACGTTGATTTCGGGCGCGGCCCGGTCAAAACTGTGTCCATCGGCTGGGGCGACGTCAGCACCGCGTATTACAGCACGGGCATTCCCAACATCGAAACCTTCATGGTTCTGCCGCGCACGATGATCGATTTCCTGCACGTCAGCCGTTTGATCGGTCCGCTCTTGAATACCCGCCTCGCAAAAAATATAATGAAGTCGGTGATCGATGCGTTTCCGTCAGGCCCGTCCGAAGAAAATCGCAAGCGCGGACTTGCGATCATCATCGGCGAAGCGACAGACGGCAAAGGCGGACGCGCCCGCGCCAGGCTTCAGACGCCGGACGGCTATTCGCTCACCGCGCAGACTACAATCGAGATCATGAAGCGCATCTTTTTGTCGGAACTCAAGCCGGGTTTCCAAACTCCAAGCCTCGTCTACGGCCCGGACTTTATCCTGCAATTCCCGAACACAAAGCTCGAAGACTTGTGAAAAAATTTCTTTTGATTTTTCTAATGCTGATTCTTTCAGCCTGCACTTCAACTGCAACTCAGGAGGTAACAATGACTCTATCTCTCACCAGCAACGCCTTCGCCTCGGGACAAAACATCCCGTCGAAATATTCATGCCGTGGCCGCGAAATTTCTCCCGACCTTTCATGGACAGGCGCACCTGTCGCGACAAAATCCTTCGCTCTGATCCTCGACGATCCCGACGCGCCGATGGGCACGTGGGTGCATTGGGTGATGTACAACATTCCCGCGACAACAAATTTCCTGTCCGAGGCCGTGCCCGCCGGAGGACAACTCAGCGACGGAAGTTTGCAGGGGGAAAATTCATCCGGCAATTTGGGTTATAACGGGCCATGCCCGCCATCGGGAACGCATCGTTATTTCTTCAAACTGTATGCGCTCGACACACTTTTGAATTTGTCATCCGGTGTGAGCAAAGACCAATTACTAAAAGCCATGGATGGTCACATTTTGGCACAAGGCGAGTTAATGGGAACTTTCAGCAAATAAATCAAGTTGACAGTCATCTTCAAGATGACTGTCAACTATTTCAGGAATCTCATGTCAACTTACATCGGCGAGATCGCTGGTATTGCCACATCAATTTTGTATGCAATCAATGCGGTCTTTATTACACAGGCTGGGCAAAAAGTTGGATCGGTCATTTCCAACCGCACGCGCCTTGTGTTTGCATTGATTTATCTGATCATCATCAATCTGATTCTTTTTCATCAGCCCCTGCCTTTTGACGCAGGCTCCAGCCGCTGGACATGGCTCTCGCTTTCCGGCGTAATCGGCCTGGCGTTGGGCGACGCCTTTCTCTTTCAATCCTATCTTTCCATTGGTCCACGGCTTGGAATGTTATTGCTCAGTCTCTCGCCCATAGCCGGCGCGCTGGAAGCGTGGGCATTCTTCGGTGAGACTTTGCGCGCGGGTCAGATCATCGGCATCGCCCTGACGCTGGCCGGAATCGTATGGGTCATTCTTGAACAAGGCAACGGCAAGACACAAATATCACGTCATGCCTTGATCGGAATTCTGTTTGGCCTTCTATCGGCGGTCTTTCAGGCAACCGGATATGTCTTCTCGAAACAAGGCATGAGCGGGGATTTCTCGCCGTTCCAGGGAAACGCCATCCGCATGTTAGCCGCCGCTCTCGCACTTTGGATTTTCACGGCCTTTCAAAAAGAAGTTGGCAAGACTTTTAGTACACTCAAAGAAAATCCATCCGCCATTAAACAACTTGCCATCGCGGCGCTGATCGGTCCCGTGCTGGGAGTTTCGTTATCCCTGTTGGCCGTCCAACACGCGCAGGTCGGCGTGGCCAGCACGCTCACGTCACTATCCCCGATATTTATGCTCCCCGTCAGCCATTTTATTTTCAAAGAACGCCTGGGTTGGCAGGCCATCGCAGGGACTCTTCTGGCGATGGCGGGAGTCGCCATTTTGTTCCTAACTTGAGCGAGCGCCGCAGAGTGCGCTTTGCCTGAAAAGATCGGCATCACTTAGGAAGTATAATCAGCATATATGAGCGTAATAAGAGGAAAACACATCCTGCTCGGCGTAACCGGTTCGATCGCGGCTTTTAAAGCCGCCGATCTCGCCTCGAAGCTGACGCAAATGAGCGCGCAAGTGGATGGCATTCTCACGCCCGCCGCGGAAAAGTTCATCACGCCGCTCACCATGCAGTCGGTCACAGGCCGCAAGGCTTACACCGAATCCGATTTGTGGGGCGGCGAGGCACACGTACTTCACGTGGGCCTTGGCAAGAGCGCCGATCTGCTCGTCATTGCGCCTTGCACGGCAAACACCATTTCCAAACTTGCACAGGGTGCAGCCGATAATTTGCTAACCATCACCGCACTTGCCGCACAATGCCCACTGCTCATCGCACCCTCAATGGACGGCGGCATGTTCGACCATCCGGCGACTCAAGAGAATCTCGCGATACTCACGAAGCGCGGCGCGTACATCGCCGGGCCAGCCGAAGGACATTTGGCATCCGGACTTTCAGGCATTGGGCGTTTGCTCGAGCCGCTTGAACTCCTCGGCCACATTCGCCTCGTGCTCGGACGCCGCGGGCGGCTCGCCGCTAAAAAAGTTTTGATCACCGCTGGAGGCACTCACGAACCGCTCGACCCTGTACGCGTACTGACCAATCGCTCATCCGGCAAACAAGGATACGCCGTCGCGCAAGCCGCGCTCGACGCGGGCGCAGATGTTACGCTCATCACCACGCCCACCGCGTTGACTGCGCCTGTCGGCGCAAACATTGTCCGCGTGGAAACGGCGAAGGAAATGTTGGATGCAGTGTTGTCAGAATCGTCCGACGCCGATGCGCTCATCATGGCCGCCGCGATTGCAGATTTCCGCCCGAAGCAGGCCGCGGGAAACAAGCTGAAGAAGCGGGACGGGATTCCGCAGATCGAGCTTGAAGCCACGCAAGATATTCTCGAAGCGGTGGCCTCTCAAAAGTCCGGGAAGAAGCGTTTGCGCGTCACCGTTGGATTCGCGGCTGAGTCACGCGATCTGCTTGAAAATGCAGGCGAGAAACTAAAGTCGAAACATTTGGATTTTATTGTTGCCAACGATATTTCTGCAAAGGATGCAGGCTTTAGCGTGGAGACAAACCGCGTCACGTTTTTATTTGCGGATGGGGAAAAAGAATCTTTGCCGTTGATGAGCAAGACCGAGGCGGCTGAGGCCATTATCGAACATGTCGCGGCGCTGCTGTAGTAATCATGCGCATTCTGGTCATTTCGGACATTCATGCAAATTACACTGCGTTGGAGGCTGTGCTCAATGACGCCGGAGAAGTGGACGAGACTTGGTGTCTCGGTGATATGGTAGGCTATGGGCCGGACCCGAACGCGGTGGTGGAGCAAGTGCGCGACTTGCCGCACCTGACCTGTATCCTTGGCAACCACGATGTGGCCGTGATCGGCAAGATGCCTTTTGAAGCATTCAACGGCGACGCGCGCCGTTCGCTGGCCTGGACGGAAAAAGTGTTAACTGACGATAACATGGATTTCATGCGTACGCTTCCGCAAAATGCGAAGGTACGCGGCGAGGTAACGATGGCTCACGGAAGCCCGCGCGACCCAATCTGGGAATATGTGTTGAACATGCTCTCTGCGCGTTTGAACTTCGACCATTTTGACACGCCCTATTGTTTTGTGGGACATTCGCACACGCAGGCCATGTTCCAGTGGAATGAGCAGAACGATCGCGTGACCCTGGAAGTTACGAAGCCGGGTGATGTCATGCCGCTCACACCGCGCTGCATTTTGAATCCGGGTTCGGTGGGGCAGCCGCGCGACCGTGATCCGCGCGCCGCATACGCGATCTATGATTCAAAGGCACACACTTGGGAAGCGCGGCGTGTGGAGTACAACATAGCTGAGGTGCAAGAGAGAATTCGCCAGGCAAGTTTACCAGAGAAACATGCAGTGAGATTGTCGGAAGGTTGGTAGGTTGAAATTATTTTGTCCAGCGGTTGAACTGCTGGACAATTTATTTCACGGAACTTTCCAAACTGTCTTTGCGTCTGTAGCAGAGAAATCAACCCTACGTTTTCCACTAAAGGAGGAAGACATGAAACGGATACTCTTTATCATCGTGATCGTTGCGGCAGTCGCTCTGTCGGCCTGTGCATCGAAAGCGGTTCCCACCCAAGCTCCAGCCAGATCGGGGCTGGGAGGTGGGGCTCCCATTCAGGAAGCCCCGGCTGCAGCGCCCTTTGCGGACTCGGCCAAATCCCTCGTTCAGAATCAGGCTGGCACAACTAATTCATCCGCTCCAACGACCGACCGCCTCGTCATCCAAAACGCCGATCTGACGATAGTGGTCAAGGATGTGAACGCACGCGCCAAGGAAATTCAGGACATGGCGAAGCAAATGGGCGGATACGTTGTCTCGGTCAACATCGGCCAGACGTACGCCAATGACGGCACTCAAGTGCCTCAGGCACAGGTCGTCGTCCGCGTGCCAGTAGACCAATTGGATGCCGCGCTGGAACAGGTCAAGAAAGACGCGGTTGATGTCCAGAACGAGACACGCACCGGACAGGACGTCACCAGCCAGTATGTGGATTTGCAATCCCAACTTACTGCTAAAGAAGCCGCGCAGGATCAATTACTCAAGATCATGCAAGACGCCACAAAGACCGAAGATGTGCTGGCCGTTTACACACAACTGCAACAGATCCAAAGTGACATTCAGGTCCTCAAAGGCCAGATCAAATATTATGAAGAGTCCGCCGCGTTGTCAGCCATCAGCGTGAACATTATAGCGGAGGAGACTATAAAGCCGATCGTGGTCGCCGGTTGGAAGCCGCAAGGTGTAGCGCGTGACGCCATCCAGAATCTGATCTACTTCTGGCAGGGTTTCGTTGACTGGATGATCGGTTTCTTGCTATTCACCCTGCCGGTCCTTATCACCATCGGCATCCCGTTCTACCTGTTCTTCCTGCTCATACGCTGGATCTTCCGCAAGGTCCGCAAGCCCAAAGTCAAACCGGAACAGCCAAAGAGCTAATCACCCATCTTACGCACGTCATTGCGAGGAGGGCGCTTTTCCCGACGTGGCAATCTCCAATTTGGCGGGAGATTGCTTCGGGCAAGAACACCCCTCGCAATGACAATTCGTTAGTTTTACGTAAGGCAAGCTAATCACCCAAACGGCCCTTACCTTTACCCCTCTCCTGAAAAAGGAGAGGGGTATAATTTTTGAGCAATGGATAAACTCATCAAAAACGCGCAGGAACTCTTTCACGTCAACTTGAGTGGACGCCATATCATGTCGCTCATCACGTATGAGCGCGAACTGCTCGAATGGAATCAGAAATTCAATTTAACCGCCATCCGCGACACGGAAGCCATCCGCACCAAACATTTTCTGGACTCATTCTCCTGTGTGCTGGCCTGGGGCGCAAACCCGCCGCATCATCTCGTCGACGTTGGAACAGGCGCCGGTTTCCCGGGCCTACCCCTCAAGATTTTATATCCCCAGTTAAAACTGACGCTGATCGAATCGGTCGGCAAGAAAGCCATGTTCTGCCAGCACATCGTCCGTGTGCTGGGACTCGACGGCGTGAACGTGATCCACGCCCGCGCCGAAGATATTGGACAAAAGCTCGAGCACCGCGAACAATATGACTGGGCTGTGGCGCGCGCCGTGGCAAACATGAATGTGCTCGTCGAATATCTTTTGCCGCTTGTCAAAGTCAGCGGGACGATGCTGGCGCAAAAAGGCGAAAGCGGACCCGCCGAAGCGCAGTCCGCTGAAAAGGCCATGAAGTTATTGGGCGGAAAACTACAACAGATCGTGCCGGTCAATTTGCCGGGCGTGGCCGATGACAGATTTTTGGTGCTGGTTCACAAGTCCGCGGCCACGCCGCCGAAATATCCGCGCAAGGCGGGCATGTCCGCGAAACAGCCTTTATGATTTAATTGTT
>JAKBYW010000366.1:0-3268 GCA_021840275.1 Chloroflexota bacterium
CCTCGGATCTAAATCCTGCCCAAGCCGTTTGTCTTGTGATGAACTATGTGGTTGCGTACCAAATGCTATATCGGGCCGCGAGTGTGAAACCTGGCGAACGCGTATTAATCCAAAGTGCGGCTGGCGGTGTCGGGACTGCGCTACTCCAGCTGGGCCAACTGGCTAAACTGGAAATATATGGGACGGCATCCAGTGGCAAACACGAATTGATAGCCAGCCTCGGCGGAGCCCCGATTGATTACAAAAAAGAAGATTTTGTGGAGCGTGTCTTTGCTATGACAGGTGACGGCGTTGATGTTATATTCGACCCAATCGGAGGAACTCATACCTGGCAATCCTATCGGATGTTACGTAAGGGTGGGCGTTTAATTGTTTATGGCGCACATACGGTCATTGAAGACGGTGTGTTCAAAATGTTGTTAGGTTCCATCTTGAGTTCGTTATTAAATCTTATTCCTGGCAAAAGAATATTGAATTACAACGTTACGCGGTCGAAATACAGTACGCCAGAATGGTGTCGTGAGGATTTATCCAAGTTGTTCGTCCTTTTGGCGCAAAAAAAGGTTAAACCAATCATCGCAGAACAGATGCCATTGGTTGAGGCAGCCCATGCCCACGAATTGCTTGAAAAGGGCTCCGCGACAGGCAAAATTGTCTTGATTTGCAACACATAGGCTGTCCAACCACCAGCCGCGGCAGACGACCAGCGGTCTTGCCGCTTGCGCAAGAACGCGCATTGTGCCAGAAATGGTGACAATGGCTGTATCGTTCCCGCCGCTGTCACTGACAAACTGTTCGTAAGATTCAAGTAAGACAACAAACAAATACCAATTTTTGAAACTGCCTGAATCAAGGCGAGTATATTCAATGCGCCTTGCGCAAACCCTAAAGGTTTCGGAAACCTTTAGGGTCTATGAAAAAAGGAGACAATATGTTGCAAGTATTCGTCGGTTTCATCCCCTGGATTCTGTATTGGAGTTTTTCAGGGCCTGGTCTTTGGACCATCGCCATCCTCGGTGGATTGGTCACCGCGGCGGGATTAGCCGCATGGCGCTACATCGTCAGGCGTGACATCAAAACAATGGAAATCGTCACACTGGGATACTTCGCGATTCATGCGATTATCACTTTAGAGCTTGGCTCATCGTTTCTCAAAATCTACGGGCCGATTACCAACAGCCTCGTACTGGCATTGATGGCTTTCGGCACGCTGGCGATGAAAAACCCATTCACGTATCAATACGCAAAGGAAGACTGGGACAAATCCTACCGGAACGATCCAGCCTTCATCAAAATCAACGAAATCATCACAGGCGTTTGGGGCGGGATTTTCATCTTCAATTCCTTGCTCGGCGCGCTGGCTGTGTTCGTCTTCCCCGCGCAGGGATTATGGTTCGCAGTGATTTTGCCCAATGTTGGCGTGGTGGCGGGAATTGTATTCTCGTCGCGCTTTCCGAACTATGCTTCACGAAAAAGTATTCAGGCACGTCTCGACCAGTGGGATCCGTACAAATGGCCCGCGCCGAAATTCAACGGGCATCCATCCAATGAAAACGAACATGACGTCATCGTGATCGGCTCAGGCGTTGGCGGACTCTCCGCCGCGGCCCTGCTCGCCAAACGCGGACTCAAGGTCGCGGTCTTTGAGCAACATTTTCTCGCGGGCGGCTATTGCACATCATGGGAGCGCGGCGTGCGAAGGGGCAACGAAAGATGGAAATATATTTTCGACGCGGGAGTCCACGATTTCAGCGGACTTGGTGAGCGCGGCGGCATTCGCAGTCTTCTGCGCATGCTCGATATTGAAAATGCAATTGAGTGGAAGCTCAACCAGCAGGAATATTTCATTGGCGGGACCCACTTCAAGGTCCCGCACGATGCGGATGAATTCGTCCACCAGTTGGGCGAGAGATTCCCGTCCGAGTCCGAAAACATCCGCAAGTTCTTCGATAAGATGTTGCATGTTTATCGCGAGATGTATTCCGACATGGAAAAAACTGGCGGCGCGCCGCGTGACCCCGATAACATTGAAGACATGCTGAGTTATCCGCAAAGGCATCCGCACGCTTACAAGTGGATGTCCCGCCCCTTCATTGAAATGCTCGATGAATTCTTCGCTGACTCGCGTGTGAAAGATTTGCTGTGCGCGCTCACGGGCTATCTCAGCGATGATCCCAAATCTCTCAGCGTTGGCAACATGGCTCCTATCTTCGGCTATCACTTCGATGGCGGCTGGTATCCCATCGGCGGTTCGCAGGCCTTGCCCAATGCGATCGTGGATGTTATCGAAAAATGCAATGGCAAGGTCTATCTTTGCACGCCCGTGCAGCGCATCCTCATAGAAAATGACCGCGCGGTCGGCATCGAACTCAAGAACGGACAGACGCATCGCGCCAAGGCAGTCATTTCAAATGCGGATACACACAAGACTTTCCTTGAGTTGATTGGCCGCGAACATCTCCCCACAGACTTCGCGCAGCACATTGAATCGCTCAAACCCTCGACCTCGGCTTTCATCGTCTTTTTGGGATTGGACATCGTCCCGAGCCTTGCCCCGATTACGATGTTGGACGACATCGGGATCATGATCCCATCAAATGTGGACCCGACTCTCGCCCCGGCCGGACATGCTTCCGTTACATTGCTTAAACTTCTGCCCCAGACTGAATCCGCCAAATGGGACCGCAAGTCCCCAGGCTATAACCAGCGCAAGCACGAATTCGCTGATAATATGATTGCCTCTACCGAAGAGATCATCCCCGGCTTGCGGCAACACATCACCTACCGGCAGGAAGGCTCGCCTGCGACGTTCGCCCGCTATGCAGGGACAATGGACGGCTCCATCTATGGCCCCGCTATGGGACAGAAACGCCTGACCATCAAGACCCCCATTAAGAATCTCTATGTCACTGGCTCTGGCGTGATGGGTGGAGGAGTGGAAGCGGCTGCGATCGCAGGCATCCATGCTGCGAACGAGATTTATAAAAATAGGACTTTTGCTTGAAAGCGGAAATCTGCAGGCAGATTGCCAAAAGCGCCAAGTCTGTGCGCATTTTTCGCTCAAATTCAAGGCTTTTGGCGCACGAAGCGAAAGTCCTGAAAAAATAAAGGACAATCCCATGAAAACCCGCAAAAATACAGCCTAAGTGATGAGCTTTGCTGGTTGACAATTGGCAAATCGACGGAAATCGAAATATACAATCTACGGCGTTGGTGTGACCCTCGGCAACGGCGTGTGAGTTGGCAAGGGTTTGAACTCCAGCATTGG
>JAKBYW010000367.1:0-3264 GCA_021840275.1 Chloroflexota bacterium
TCACCTGCGTTTGCATGAATGACATCGGGACTCCATCCGCCGCTTTCCGCGACTTTGGCATGGATCAGCGGTGTGTGCATCCAGATATAAAGCGGCGTTCCGACCGCCGCCAAAACTACTACCGTTATCAAAATACGTGAGATAAGTTCCGAGCGTTTCATAAGAGCAACCAGAGCATAATCAGTGTGGCGATGAAACAAAATGTGATGACAGGTATTGAAGATGTTTTTAGTTCGCTCGCAGCTTTCTGCGCCGTGCGAGCAGACCAGATCAACCCGCCGACCAAACCCAGCGTTTGCGCGGGTGCGAGAATAGATGTGAGCATGGGACGCCACGCGATATTTGCTGTGCCAAATAAATTCCAACCGAGACCGAGCGGGTCGGAGAGCGATGCAAAAATGTAGCTTGCATTGGTCAGTACGAAAGATAAACTGAACGCAACCCAGAACATCAGGCCAAGAGGGATGAGGACGGTTGCGAGGGAAGCAAAACGTTGTTTCAGCGGGAGAGGACTTTTCGTTTTTAGGATGCCGAGTGTAAAGAAGCCAGGAAGAATTACAAAGATAATTGCGAGAAAAATAACGGCATAGATAAACCATGCACTTGTACCGACGTGGTAAGCTGCGTCTTTGAAAATTCCCCACGGACCGAGCAACACACCTGCATAGATCATTGCCGAACCGAGCATGATAAAGGCTTTGAAGGCTTCATCCATTCTTGTGGACGGTTTGGCAAGATCAGCAGAGAAGGGGCGAAGATTAATGGCAACGTTATCATGCGGGCAGGTGCGAATACATTCCATGCACAAGCCGCAATAAGTATTCTTCGTCAACCCGCCAGGAAAGATATCCCACGGACAACCATAGCCTTCTTGCGAGCCGTTGTAGCAAGGCTTGCCAGCACAAGTTATACAAACCTGTCTGTCTTTGACTCGCAATTCGATGGGCGCAGTTTGCGAATACAGTCCAATAAATCCACCGACGGGACAAAGATACCGACAGAAGGCGCGGCGTTCAAAAACCATGCTGAGTCCGATTGCAGCGAATAGCATGGCGGCAAGCACAATACCTGTAATATTTGGAGTTGTCAGAAGAACACTGCTGAATAATGCAAGTAGAAGAAAAGAAATATTTTGTATCCAAATATTTCGCAGGAATTTCGGCCAACGCAGGTTGAGCCATTTTGGTTTTTTATCGGGCGGAGCCAACACAGCGCCGCGCCGCAGCCATTCACCGGGAAGTGGGATTGGGCAGACTGCACACCATCCACGTCCGAAGAAAGGGACGGCCACAAGAATCAGAATCGCCCACCACGCAATCCACACGAAGACAATGCTGAAGTTGTGACTTCCAACGGGTGTGCCGATGAGTCCAACTAGGATGGCGAAGACATACCCCATCAACATAACGATAAATACCGCCAGTTGTGGATAACGGCTTTTTAGCACATTCTTGATGAAGAGACTACGAGTAAGTTCAATCTTTGCCATGATGAAATTATGCTTTTTGTTTTATTGAAAGAACAACACCAACCAAAGCAAGCACTGATAATCCAATCGAACGATAAAGCCAACTGTTCGTTCCCACTGCCAATTTGCCGATCATGAACGGGTGCATCGCACCGCAGGTAATGTTACATCGAAAGCGGAATGAACCTGGCTTATTGGCGACAAAGGTTAATGTCGTGGTCTGACCCGGGTCGGCTTGGACTGAAATATCGTAACCATCCACGTAAAGTCCATGAACCACGTCTGTGCTGACAAGTTGGATGATCACCGTGTCACCAGGGTTGACGTTAAGCTCGGAGGGAGAATAGGCAAATTGACGCGCATCAATCCGAAAGGTCCGCACCTGAGGCGCAATGGGTTGAACTGGCAATGGCGCGAACGCCACAACCAGTCCAACCATTGCCAGGAGAAGAAGAATGATGCGAGAGTTCATGGGCTACTGAATATTCGATGGACCGTACTTGGAATAATTTGCGTCTATATAAGTCCTGGCTTCCTGCGGACTTTTCCCTTCCCTCGTCATCCGCATAACATCTTGCGTAATGTCCACGCACAGGGAACAGCCAAGAGCGTGTTGATCAAAAGTGATCGCGCCTTTTGCATCCACACCTGAAACATAGCAGGAATAATTTGACGTGTGTCCAACATTTCCGCAACCGCAATAGCAGGGAATATTCTTCATAATATCGGGGTTGGCCGCCGCGAACTGATAAGCAGTCTGCACCGTAACGGGCGCAGACTGCACTTCCGCGGGCATTTGACTCATCGGCATCAACCGCAGGTTACTGGATTGATTTTGTGTCGAACAGGCGGATATTGCTGTAGATAAAAGAACCACTATGACGGAAAGAAATAAAAGTTTACGCGCTTTTGAAAACATATTGGGCCTCCGTGATCGGATAGCCCAATAGTAGTCTGACAATTCAGTTGCTTCTAGCGCAGTATGGCGGGCGAAACTATACGCCAAATGGCTTATGACAAATGTCCCTGCTGATTTTGACTTTAATCTTCTTCGAGTGGATGCTCCACCTCGCCTGCCATGAACGGATCGGGATCCTGCTCGAAGACGCGCAGACAGGCACGAGTGCAAAAATAGACTCGCTCGCTGCGATACATGGCACTGGGATACTTCGTCGGGTCTTCGAGCTTACCTCCGCAGGCGGTTTTATATTCAGGCAATGAGGTGGCGGTAGTCTCTGTCAAAATTCAGTTCTCCTTGTGGTTTGATTTGTGACGATCATTCCATGCACCAAACATGAGCACCGATATTGCCACACCAATCAGCCCGGCCAGAAAGACCAGTGCCGATTCAAGGTTGAGCCAGTTTTTCCCAAATGACCAGAACAGAATGACTCCAATCAGAAATGCAGAGACATAAGTAATGGTATGCCAATTTGCTTTATCTTTTTTCATTTTACCTCCCTTTATTACTCAACGATTAACTTGCCCCGCAGCATGCCCATCTGACATTGGAATCCGAACTCACCTGCTTTATCGGGCGTAAACTCCAGCGTCACCTGTTCACCTTCTGGCAATAAAGCGTTTTGATTGAAATCGGGAAACAGAACTTTTTCAGAACACGCCGAACTTTCCTGGCGTGTAAACGTCAATCGCACAGGACGGCCCTTTTGCACGACGATTACGTCAGGGGTGTAACCGCCTTTCACTGTGATAGCCACTTCCTGCGCGCCAGACTCAGATAAGGCAACACGTGTCTGTGCCTTGGGCGCGAACCAGAAATACCAAGCAATCAAAAT
>JAKBYW010000368.1:0-3257 GCA_021840275.1 Chloroflexota bacterium
TTCTTCCAGACCGGAACGATTTCCTTCAGGCGATCAATGCCATAACGCGCAGCGTCGAAGACACCGGTATCGCGATGAGCGGCAGTGCAGGCGATAAGCACGGTTGGCGTCTTTGGATAAAGTTTACCGATGCGCTGGACAATGGCAATGCCTTCGATGACCGGCCACCTGACACGGATCTCGTCGGCGACTTGCTTCATTTTGGCTTCGGCCATCGGGACATAGGCTTCGTATTCGAGATAGGCAGTTTCGTGCGGGTTTTCGCGCGCTGTAACTCCGCGCACCATGCCGGTAAAGATTGCGGCTGCTCCTGTTGAGGTCAGCGTGATCTTTGCGAGCAGATCGTTGAGATCAATCTCGTCTTCGGTGATGGAGAAAACCGTTGGAAGGTTTGAAGGTTGCATGTTGAAGGTTTATCATCCCCCGCTGACCGGCGGGAACATGGCAACTTCCGAGCCGTCCGCGACGACTGCTTCGTCAAAAGCATATTCGCGATTGATAGAGATCAATACAGCTTGCATGGATTGTTTGAGATTTGGATAATCGCGCGCGATCTGATCTTTCAATCCCTGCACAGTTGTGCCTTCCGAGATTTCGAGCTCAAGAGATTTTGTCCCAGCGCGGTCGCGCAGGTTGGCAAAGAATAGGATTTTCACGGACATTTCAAACCTCAAAAATTTTTATTCATTCACTACGTCACCGCTTCGACCGCCATGCTTTTCGACCAAGCGAATATTCTGGATGCGCATGGTCTTCTCGGCGGCTTTGGCCATATCATAAATCGTCAGCGCCGCGACTGAGACGGCGGTTAGGGCTTCCATCTCGACGCCGGTTTTGCCGGTAGTCTTTGTCGTGGCCGTAATGATGATGCCGGGCAAAGATTCGTCGAGCGCGAGGGTTACGTCGACTTGGGTGAGCGGCAAAGGATGACACAACGGGATCAGGTCAGAGGTCCGCTTGGATGCGGTGATACCCGCGATCTGGGCAATTGTCAACACGTCGCCTTTTTTGATCTGTCCAGCGCGGATCAGGTCAAACGTCTCTTTCTTCATGTGGACTTCGCCGCGAGCTACCGCAATGCGCTCGGTATCCGGTTTGGGGCCGACGTCCACCATGTGAACGCGTCCGCTTTCATCGAGATGAGTTAACTTGGTTGGCATGAAGACAATTATAACCGCCCTGAGTGAAACAAAATCAAAACCGCAGGCGATGCTTTATCCCACGCGTGCGGCCCGGCCTTTGCGCCGCAGATCGCGATAATTCCACCAGACAGACCAAACCCGCATGGCGGCCTCAGCTTGTATCTTGAATGACATCTTGGATTTGCCCCAGCGGCGGTCGGCGAAATAGATGGGAACTTCTCCAATTTTGTATTCGAGGCAGTGAGCGAGATAGGCCATCTCTACCAGAAAAATATAACCGCTGGATTGGATACGATTGAATGGCATGCCCAAAAGAGTCGCACGCCGCCAGAGACGAAAACCGGTGGTCACATCATGCAGGGGCATGCCCAAAATTGTGCGGGCGTAAAAGTTTCCAAATGCGGAAAGCTGTTTACGCCAGAGCGGCCACTGCTCATCCACCGAGCCGCCTTTGATGTAACGTGAACCAAGCACGATATCATAAGATTTAAGAAGCTCGGCCATGGCGGGAATTTTGGCGGGATCATGCGAAAAGTCGGCGTCCATTTGCAGAACGGCATCCGCCCCATCGTCCAGAACGAGGCGGAAGCCTTCGAGATATGCGGAGCGCAATCCCAGCTTCCCTGCACGGTGAAGAACTCGCACGCGCGAATCCTTCATCGCTAATTCGTCTGCAATGCGGCCGGTTCCGTCGGGACTGTTGTCGTCCACGATCAAAAGATGAAGGTCGAGCGGAAGCGTAAATAAAGCGGAGACCAGTTTGGGCAGGTTCTCCGCTTCGTTATAAGTTGGGATGACAACTGCGATGCGCAAACAAACTCCTAACGTTTCCGTCTCAGCAACTCGACTTTGAGCTGCTCGGCGCTGGCGAAGCGACCCGAAACGGGGGGTATTTCAGCTACGTCGAGATCATCTTCACCGATCAGGATCTTCGATTTGGCGTCTGCCACAACCACCCCGCTATGAAATGGGTTCTTTTTGGATGACAAATTCGCAGACATCATCACCAACTGCCACGCACTTGGACTCATTCACGCGGAATTCATTACCGCCCGAGATCCACTTGAGTCCTTCCTGTAGAAGGCCGGTCGCGATGAAGCAAACGGGTTTGTCGGCATCGTGACGTCCCCAACAACAGGGGCACTTATGAATGGTGAAAATATATTCATTATCTTTTTCTTCGAACGTGCTGTGCTGGTCGCTCAACTGACTAAAGATCTTCGCCATTGAAGGCAGACCGATCCGCAGTTTGGCATGAAGCGGGAGAACCACGAACGCCAGGTCGGCCACACCGGCCAGAGCGCCAAAATTTTTCAGTGCATCGGAAAAAGTTGCGCGCCCGGCACGCAGCGCAAGGCCGCGCCCGCCGCGCGGACCATACATTTCTTCCAGCCCGGTGCCAATCGCGGACAGCTCGACAAAGTCTAAGCTTTTTTCGAGATTATCAGGGGGATAATTTTCAACGTAGTTATTTAAACCGGCAAGGTTAAGAATGGCATTCAAACCATTCCTGCCCATAACTTCCTCAAGCGACTTGATAATGATCAAGCCAAATTTATTGGGATAATACAGGCCGGATTTTTGAAGAGGACTCATGCAATCTCCACTAGATCAATTTTGTAAGATCTTCGGCGGCTCGACGCATATCCAAAAAGATAAGTCCGAGTTTGGCCTGTTCGCGGGCGAGAGCAGTCAGAACGGCATCTTGACCAACCGACATCAACATCACATATCCTTTTTCGCCCTTGATATAAACCTGCTCAAGGGAACCGCGCCCCAATTCGTTGGCGATACGTTCGCCGAGGGAAAGCATGGCGGCGGACATAGCAGAGACGCGATCTTCTTCAACGCCCTGCGGCAGGGCCGAAGCAATCGGCAGGCCGTCAACACTGACAACAGCGGAAGCCTCAATATCGGGAGAGGAAGCCTGAAGTTCGCGCAGACGGTCCACCATTTGTTGCGTACGATTATTGGTCAAGACGACCCTCCATAAAAGGGACGAGGCAACCACACGAAGCGTACCAGTGGGCTGTCCTCAATCATAGTGAGGCAATTTTAGCACAGGGCAAGGCAATGTCAAGTTGACCCAATGGTGTTGGATGTTTCTACAAAACA
>JAKBYW010000369.1:0-1239 GCA_021840275.1 Chloroflexota bacterium
AGGCAAACTGCATCGTGTGCCAGTCACTTTTGAAAATAACGATCATGTTTTGCGCATCATTGACAGGATCGTTGCGCCTCTGGGACGTCGTATTGACGAATCCAGCCCATACGTTGACGCCCGTCTTCCAGACGGCTCGCGCGTTAACGCGGTAATTGCTCCAATCTCGCTGGTTGGCCCCGTGCTGACCATTCGCAAGTTTTCCCGAAACCCTATTACCATTGAACAGATAATCCAATTCGGGACCATTTCGCAGGAAGCGCTTCAATTCCTGAAAGCCTGCGTAGAGGCCCGTCTAAATATTATGATCTCTGGCGGTACTGGTTCCGGTAAGACAACTCTGTTGAATATTCTCTCGAGTTTTATTCCCTCGGATGAACGTATTGTGACGATTGAGAATGCAGCTGAGTTGCAGTTGAGGCAGGAGCATGTCGTTACTCTGGAATCCCGTCCGCCGAACATTGAAGGCCGCGGCGAGATTACCATTCGTATGCTTGTGGTCAATGCCTTGCGCATGCGTCCCGAGCGAATTATCGTGGGTGAAATTCGCGATGAGGCAGCCCTCGATATGTTACAGGCTATGAACACGGGTCACGACGGCTCCATGACCACTTTGCATTCGAATGGCCCGCGCGACACACTGTCCCGCCTTGAGACAATGACCTTGATGGCCGGTATGGATCTTCCGTCGCGCGCCATCCGTGAACAGATTTCATCGGCTATCAATCTTATCGTGCATCAATCACGTATGCGTGATGGCAGCCGTAAAATCGTGGCGATCACTGAAGTGAGCGGTATGGAGGGCGATGTCATCACCATGACCGATATTTTTGTCTTTGAGCAAACAGGCGTAGAGAATGGACAGATTGTTGGGCGGCTTCGCCCGACAGGGTTGCGCCCAAAGTTTATGGATACGATTGAAGCCGCAGGTATTCACCTGCCTCCATCCATTTTCGGTATTGGCGAGCGTCGTCGCTACTAATAGGCGCGCTGGCTTGATAAGAGGAAACTGCAAAGAATGAATATGGCTTTAATTATCATCATCGGTGGGATTGTTCTAATTGTCCTTTTGATTATTGGGGTAATTGTCTCATCATCCAGTGAACGGGCGTTGGTCGAACAACGACTCGGACAGTATCTTGGTGAAGATGATCGATCAACGGACAAAGAGGCCCAGCGTACCGTTTTGACCGATTGGGTTTCAAAGCGAGTTGAACGGACTTCGTTTGGCGACCGTAT
>JAKBYW010000369.1:1249-3252 GCA_021840275.1 Chloroflexota bacterium
CGTTGGCGATTGGCGGCATTACATGGTTTATTGGCGGGAGATCCATTATTTCTTTTTTGATCGGGGCTGTTGTTGGGTTCTTCCTGCCTGGTCGGTACGTGAACCGGCAGAAAGCAAAACGCTTAAGTAAATTCAACGATCAGCTTGCTGATATGATTAACCTGATGGTGAACGGCTTACGCGCCGGTTATTCCACCATGCAAGCGATGGAAGCTGTCAGCAAAGAGTTGCCGTCGCCGATTGCGGACGAATTCCGCCGGGTAGTGCAGGAGATGCAAATCGGTATCTCAATGGAGGGCGCGCTTGAAAATCTTCTGCGCCGTATTCCCAGCGACGACCTGGATTTTATGGTGACGGCGATCAATGTGCAACGCGAGGTGGGCGGCAACCTGTCTGAAATCCTTGATACCATCTCATTTACCATTCGTGAGCGCGTGAAGATCAAAGGCGAAATCCGCGTGATGACATCCACAGTCCGCGCTTCTGGGACTCTCCTTTCTCTGATCCCTATCGGTTTGACTGTTGTTTTATGGTTCCTTAATCCAAAATATTTGAGATCTTTTATGGATGCCGGCCTGGTATGCGCAGTTGGCGCTGCTGTTCTTGTAACGTTCTTGATCAGTACGGGCTATCTTATTATGATGAAGATTGCGGATATCGAGATATAGTATGGCGATCTTTATATGGACAATAGTTATTCTTGTGGTCATGGGCGGGGCTGTTGTATTGATCGTAGCAGGTATGCGGACTGCTCAAAACAATGAAGAAGATGACCCCCTAATGGCTCGTCTTGCAGAGGCTACGCAGCGTGGTGATGTAGTGTCATCTCTTGAACAGATCGAAATGCAACAACCTTTCAACCAGCGCGTTATCCTGCCATTCCTGCGCTGGGTTGGCGAGACGTCTACTCGGTTTACCCCACAGAAAGCGCTTGAGGATATAACCCGTAAGCTGGAATTAGCCGGTAACCCTGGGCGTGTTGACGCCGGGACCTTTCTCGCATCCCGATTTGTTATTGCAACCATATTTGGCGGGCTGTTGCTCCTGGTTTCCGTCCTTTCCCCACATAAATGGGCGCTTGGGCAGACAGTCCTGGTGGTTCTTATATTTACTGTGCTTGGTTTTTTCTTTCCTCAATTGTGGCTTCAGGGCCGTATCAATGCGCGTCAAAAAGAAATCCGTAAGGCCATGCCGGATGCGCTTGACCTTTTGACAATTTGTGTGGAGGCTGGACTTGGGTTTGAAGCGGCCATGTCAAAGGTAAGTGAAAAATGGGAAAACCAGTTGTCTGTTGCATTGTTGCGCGCCATTCGCGAAATTCAATTAGGCAAAGCGCGACGTGATGCTCTGCGTGACATGGCAGATCGTATTGGCATTCCGGAGATGACCAGTTTTGTGGCCGCGGTGATCCAGAGTGAAATCCTTGGTGTAAGCCTTGCCAAGGTCCTCCGCATCCAATCTGACCAGATGCGGGTCAAACGCCGCCAGCGCGCGCAAGAGGAAGCTGGTCAGGCGCCAATTAAAATGATTGTGCCGCTGGCGCTGCTGATCTTCCCCTCTATTTTCATCATTCTTCTGACGCCAGCCGCTATTCAGATGGCAAAGGCATTCGGGCGTTAGCTAATAAAGGGGTGCCATAATGCCAGGTTCCTCCCCGGCATATTCTCTATATCGTCTTTTGTGGAGCGGATTGGACTTACTCTTTCCGCCCGTTTGCGGCGGATGTGGAAAGCCCGGTTCGCGCTGGTGCGATACCTGCCAGCAAAACCTTCCCAAACTTCCTGAACCGATTTGCAATATTTGTGGGATCCCGCTCGATGTGGCGGGTCTTTGTGCGGACTGTCAGCGGGCGCGGCCTCGATTTAAAACACTCCGTTCCTGGTCCGCGTTTGACGCACCAGTGCGTAACGCGTTGCATCGTCTGAAATATCGTCGAGATATGGGGCTGGGCGATGCGCTTGCCGACCATTTATCAGAATATGTGGTCGGTTTGAATTGGCCTA
>JAKBYW010000370.1:0-3250 GCA_021840275.1 Chloroflexota bacterium
GTCGGGTTGGCCTTACTTTCCGGGCCTGCTCTGTGGGCCGGGCTGTTAGGTTTGATCTTGACGTGGGCGATTCTTCAAGCGTGGGAACGCGGCCCGAAGACGGAATCCGCCCAACGTCCCGCGCGCAGCGAGTGGTACTCCGCTTTGTGGTTCGGACTCGGCACGCTCATCCTGGGCGGGACGTTGTTCTTCTTATCTCCGAACGGTTTGGGCGCATGGATGTCGTCCCTGCCCGAATATGTCGCGGGCTGGCGGAATCCGTCGGGAATTTCTTTTGGAATGTTGTTGTTCTCGCTGGTCGTGTATCAGCCGCTGGCGCTGATATTGGGATTGATCGCGGTTGTGCGCGGATTATGGTTCAAAAACCGCCGCGCGACGCGCTTGAGTTTGTGGGCGTTGGTAGCTTTGTTGCTGGCCCTATTCTATCCGGCGCGCCAGGTAAGCGACCTGGCGTGGATGTTGATCCCGTTATGGTCGCTGGCGGCGCTTGAGCTGGCGCGCAATTTAAAAGTTTTCAGCGAAGAACGCGTCGAGGTGTTGGGCGTGGTCGGCTTGAGCGTTTTGATTTTGGCCTTTTCATGGCTGGATTTTTTGGCGCTGAACCAAACGGCAATGCCTTCTGACCAGGCGAATCTGAGGGCGTGGTTATTGTTCGGTTCGTTGTTCCTTTTGGTCATGAGCGTTTTGCTGGTGGCGGTTGGATGGTCCATTCGTTCGGCTCGGCTCGGCGCAGTGTGGGGGCTGGTTGCGGCTTTGGGAATTTATTCACTGAACGCGATGTTGAGCGCAGGCGGCCTGCGGGTCGCACCCGGGGTGGAGTTATGGAATGCAGGTACAGCGCCTGCAGAGTCTGATTTGTTGCTGATGACCGTGGATCAAATATCCGATTGGAGTAAAACCAACATCAATGCCCAACCTGTGACCATTGCAGGAATTGACTCGCCTGCTTTGGAATGGCTTTTGCATAAGCATAAAGTTGAAGTTGTGAGTTCGCTGGACGCCTCGGCATCGCCGCCCATCGTTGTCACGACTGGACAGGATAATCCAAGTTTGGCGGCTGGCTATCGCGGACAGAGTTTTATCTGGCGGCAGTCACCATTATGGAACGATGCTCAGGTTGTCGATTGGATGCGCTGGGTGGCGTTCCATCAAATGCCGCAAAATTCCGAGACGGTCATCGTCTGGGTGCGGGACGATCTGTTCATCGACTCCACTTCGCCAAAACCTTAATGACTCTGGATGCCGTTGATTTTTTTGAACTGCACGTGTGCCAAGAGCTCTAAGAGCGCTATCCGAAAACTCAACGTAATCTACCACGAAGGCACTAAGTCTCAAAGGCACCAATTGTAAAAATTTTATGGCTTCGTGCCTTTGTGACTTCGTGGCGAATGTTCTGACGAAAGCCTTTAAAAATCTTTGCACTTTGCGGTTGATTTTTTTCATCCCGATTCATCTGTGGTTTAAAAATAATGACGAAAAGAAAACCTGACATTATCGCAATTGACGGGCCGGCCGCATCCGGCAAATCTACGCTGGGACATCGTCTGGCCGATGCTCTCGGTTATTTATTCTTTGATACGGGTGTGATGTATCGCGCGGTAACATGGCTGGCTTTGCAACGCGGCATCAACGTCAGCGACGAGAAGGCGGTCACTGTTTTGGCGGAGGAAACGCAAATAGATGTGCTGCCCGCCTCGCAGTCCGATGGACGCGCCTGTGATGTTATCGTCGGGGGACAGGACATCACGTGGGAAACGCGCCGCCCCGAAGTGGACGCGAATGTCTCGGTCGTCTCAGCTTACGCGGGCGTGCGCCGCGCAATGAGCGAACAACAACGCCGCATCGGCTTGCGCGGCAAAGTTGTGATGGTCGGACGCGACATCGGCACAGTCGTTTTGCCCGAAGCCGATCTAAAGATTTATCTCGACGCGTCTGCCGAGGAGCGCGCCCGCCGCCGCCACGAAGAGAATGTTTCGCGCGGCATATCATCGGATTACGAAAATATCCTCGCCAAAGTTATCGAGCGCGATCACATCGACTCCACGCGCGATCTCGCGCCGCTGAAAGCCGCCGATGATGCAATCGTTCTCGACTCTGATAAATTGAACGCCGATGAAGTTTTCGGGCAGGTGTGGAGGTTGTGTGAGTAAAAAAGAATATCGCGTCTCGTTCGGCCTGCGCTTGAGACGCTCGATATTAAAGGCCAGTGTCCGGCTGATCCTGAAAATTTTTAGCCGCGTCAAAATAATGGGGTTGAATAACATCCCGCGCGGACAGGCTTATGTTGTTGCGCTCAATCACGTCTCGATCTTTGATCCGCCCCTGGCGCTGGCCTTTTGGCCTGAGATGCTCGAAGCCATTGGTGCGGTGGACGTTTTCGATAAACCGTTTCAAGGTGAATTGGTCAGGCTGTATGGCACGATCCCTGTCCACCGCGGCGAGGTTGACCGCGAGCTGATCGAAACCATTCTGGCGATGCTGCGCTCCGGGTATCCGCTCATGATCGCGCCCGAGGGTGGACGCTCGCATGTCACGGCCATGCGGCGTGCCAAGCCGGGCATCGGGTATATCCTCAACGAAGCGCGCGTGCCCATTCTGCCGGTTGGCATTGTCGGCACGACGGCGGGTGCGGCGAAAGCGGCCTTACGTTTTCGGCGTCCACTGCTTGAAATTAGAATCGGAAAACCCATCCAATTGCTGCCCATCGAAGGCCGCGGTGAAGAGCGCCGCGCCGCCCGCCAGCGCAACGCGGACCTCGTCATGCAATATATCGCCGGACTCCTGCCGCCCGAATATCGCGGCGCCTATACTGACTCTGCTATCAACCCCACCTGAAGAACAACTCAATCCCCCTTAATTTTTGCGAGTGATAGGATTGCACTTAACTGTGGTGACGTGAACAACTGCATTTATTGAACCGCGAAGTCCGCAACCCTCTGCGAGGGCAGGTGAACGCGAAGAGAATCTTAAAATCTTTGCCTGCACTGAGCCGCAGACACGCGTGCGAACTCACCTGATCTGGCACATTGGCGAATTTTTCGAATCTGGTGTCAAAATCTGGCCGCCTTGTTCGTGATGTTGGAAGCCGGTTGCAGAGCCGATAACCGAACTTATCTTGCGACGGCCTCCTCCATTGTTGCGGATGGACATTCTGTCGGCCGCGCGTGCTTCTGCGCGATGTGACCAAGTTCAAAGAACTCGATACGATGAAATCTGAGTTCGTGGCGACGGTCAGCCATGATCTGCGCTC
>JAKBYW010000371.1:0-3237 GCA_021840275.1 Chloroflexota bacterium
AAGGCCAGCCGGTCCACGGCGACGACCTTCGGCGCGCCGCGAAGCGGAATTCTGTACCAGCCCAGCAGCCGCGCAATTTCAAGGTCGCGCGGCATCGGCACCAGACAAACAAGGACCAGATCAGTCACAGAAATCATAATGCTTTATTTTATACCAAACTATAATTATGGATGACAAAAAATTTTCAACTAACCCGATCAAATTTCAGAGAACATATAAACCCAACAAACTGACAGTCACCTTTAAGATGACTGTCAGTTTGTTTTACACCAATCCGACTTCCTGGTTGAATTCCACGATCAATTCATCGATTTTATGCGCCTGTTTCTGGACATCCGTCCAGTAATTTGGCTGATGCCATTGCTTCTGGATTTCGTCATAGGTTTTGCCCTGCTGCTCGACCCAGGTATAATACTTCAAATTGTGGACACGACGACGGTCCGTGTAACGCAGTTCGAGCATGTTGTCCGTGGACTGCCCATGCAGATATTGGGCAAAGTCGGCGGCAGCGTTGGCTTCGGTGTATTCGCCGTATTCGGTGTGCATCTCGTAGATGCGGGAGCGATAGAGTTCCATCGAATCGGTCAGCACGGTGAGCATGATATCGTTCTCGCCCATTTCGTAATATTTGGCGGCTTTGATCGCCGAGAGTACGTTCGAAATGCCGGAGAAGCCCATCAAGTCAAGCTGTGGCACAAGCGCTTCAGGCACACCTTTCTTGACCAGATATGCGCGCCCGTTCTCTTCGTTGAACAGGCGGGAAAGGTTGACGACCGCATTATCGTCAATGGCCACGACGACATCTGTATTCTTCGTATTGTGGATCCACGGCACATGCTTGTCGCCGATGCCTTCAATGCGATGCGCGCCGAAGCCATTCTCTAAAAGGGTTGGGCATTGCAGAGCTTCGCTCGCCACGATCTTGCTATCCGGGAAGAGCTGCTTCATGTAGTCGCCGCTGGCGATCGTTCCAGCCGAGCCTGTGGCGGAAGCTATGCCGCGATAGTGGTCGTTCTTCCCCATCACCTTCTTTAGAACTTCTTCCATCGCGTGGCCGGTCACTTCGTAATGCCAGAGATAATTTCCAAACTCTTCAAACTGGTTGAAGATCATCAGGTCTTGACCAGAAGCGCGCAGTTCTTTGCATTTATCGAAGATTTCTTTGACGTTCGATTCAGAACCAGGCGTTTTGATTGTCTCACCCGCGATCTTCGACAACCACTCGAATCTTTCCTTCGACATTCCCTCGGGCAAAATGGCAATCGACTCACATGCTAGCAATGCTGAGTCGTACGCGCCGCCGCGGCAATAGTTGCCCGTGGACGGCCACACTGCTTTCTGGGTTGTCGGGTCGAACTGACCGGTAACGAGGCGCGGCACCAGGCAACCAAACGCGGCGCCGACTTTATGCGCGCCGGTCGGAAACCATTTGCCGACCAGCACAAGGATACGCGCTGAAACTCCCGTCAGCGAGGAGGGAAGCTCGAGGTAGTTGACTCCGCCAAACGTCCCACCCGAAGCGGCGGGCTGGTTGTGCCAATTAATTCGGAATAGGTTACGCGGATGAATGTCCCACAATCCGATGCCCTTCAATTCATCCTTGACTTTCGCAGGGATTTTGGAGGGGTCTTTCATTTGGGCATAGGTAGGAATGATGATGTCGCGCTCTTTGGCGCGCTGGATGGCGTTCCTGCGGCGGGATTTATCAACACTCAATTCAATCGTGGTCATTGAAATTCTCCTGAATAGGTTGTCTGACAACTTGAATTATAGCCCACAACCAAACATTTTTGCTAGAAAAACGAAATACCCAAATCTGGCAATTCCTGTTCAACATAAGCATCCCACTGGTTGGCGGGATATCTTTTAAAGATCATTACTTCTTATATGCCACGATCACACCGTCCCGCACCGCGACCAGCGACACGATCCAATCCGGATCTTGAGTAATCAAGCGCGTGAATTCACGCACACCTTCAGTTGCCGCAGATCGATCCTTTTTATCAAAGATACGCCCACTCCACAAAATATTATCAATGATCAAGACCCCGCCTGGCCGCAATTTGTTTTTGATGAGCGGCAAAGAAGATGGATAGGCTTCCTTGTTGATATCGTTGAAAATCAAATCGAACGGGCCGGACATCTGACGAAGAGTCTCAACCGCTTCGGCCACGTGATACTGGATCAAATCCCCGCATCCGAGCCGGGACAAATGGCCGGCCGCCATTTCAGAAAGCTGCGCGTCCCAAACAACGTGATGCACCACCCCGCCCCCATCGCTTCGACCCTCCCTTTGGTCGTCAGCGCAAGTTTCCTTGACCGCTTTTGCGAACCAGGCCGTTGAATATCCATAACCCGACCCCATCTCGAAAACCGACCGCGCCCCGATCATGCGCGCCGCTTGATAACACATATATCCGGCAGCCGGACCGATGATCGGAAAGTCTGTCTCCTCGGCATACTTTTCCATTGCCCGCATCTCCGCCTCGCGCGGCGGGACAAGAGAGGTAATAAATTCCTGAACAGCAGGGTAAGTCAGCAAGTCAGCCATGTTCATCTCCTATAAAGTGATTTTCTCATTCTCTCTAAAGCTTCGACAAGCGTACTGCGCGCACATCCAAAATTCAAACGGACGTAGTCTTCACTGCCTTTCCCGAAAATCTTCCCATCACTCAAACCTACTTTGGCTTTTTTTAGAAAAAAGTCGAATGGAGATTTTTTTAATCCATAGGCCGAGAAATCCAACCAGCCAAGATAGGTTGCATCGGGAACGGTCAGTCGAACATCCGGCATGTTCTCGGTGACATAGTCCACGAGAAAGTCGCGGTTGGATGTCAAATAGCGGCGTAATTCCTTTAACCAACCATCGCATTGACCCGAGAAGGCCGTCTGCGCCGCGAACAATCCCATACTGCTGACGTGCAATCTCAAATGATTGACTTCCTTTTCGTATCGTTCGCGCAATTGCTTATTTGGAATTATCGCAAATCCGCAAAATAGACCCGGCACATTGAACGTCTTGGACGGGGCAATCAGCGTGATCGTATGGTTTGCAATCTCAGACGACAACTTCGCCAGCGGGGTGAACCGATTCTCATCGAGCAACAACTCGGAATGGATTTCATCCGAAACAATCAAGACATTATTTCTGATGCAGATTTCCGCCATCTTCAACAAATCCTTGCGTGAAAAGATAATGCCCAACGGATTATGCGGGTTACACAACAGGAACATTCC
>JAKBYW010000372.1:0-3215 GCA_021840275.1 Chloroflexota bacterium
GATATTTCTGTAGTAACCATGGTTTGCTCCTGCAAATAGGGGATAATGCCGAGAGATGATTATACACGTCAGACATGTGAGCGTCAATGTGAAATCGGTGGTGATTACCCACATCTTTTACACCCGCCAATCCCAGAGGAAAAGCAAAACCTCAGCCACGGATTTCACGAATTTTCACGGATTGGGTTTTAAAAATCCGCGCACATTAGCGAAATTCGCGGCAAAACGCTTTTGACTCATGGCTTTGAATGATGCACATGGACTTGTGGGTAATCACCAGGAAATCGGTCTGAAGTTTTGAGCCACTATAATAACACCAGTTTGTGAGAGAATCGCATTGCCTGAAATTAATTTAAGTTAAGAAAACGAGTTCTGCCAATCCAAAACTTTTCGCGCTGCGCGCAACTCCATGGCAAAACACCTCTGCGAGTATAATTCGCTCGATGTCCCGCACACCATCCTTTCGGCAATATCTTTCGTCTGCTTTTATCCTCATGATTATTGGCTGGGGCGGCCTGGCGCTTCTGATTTTTATTTTCAACGCGCCGCCAGTTGTTTGGGCGCGCTGGGGTTTCTTCGTTCTTTGGTGCATGGCGCTGACAGGCACTTCGCTTCCGATTTCTTATTTTCTTAACCTGCGCTTCCCATCCAATCCACCCGCGGAATCGAATGCAATTGTCCGCCAGGCTTTGTGGGTCGGCGTGTATGGCGCAACTCTCGTTTGGCTGCAGCTTGGCCACCTGGTCACACTGTGGGTTTGGATGGGACTGGGCGGCGGTTTGATCGCCATCGAGTATCTTATTCGTCTGCGGGAACGCGCCCGCTGGCGTCCGCCAGTGAGTGATGATGAGTAATCTTCAAGCCATTCCTTCTGTTGACCAACTCTTACAAACTCAAAGCGCGTTGGATTTGATTGCAGTGTATGGTCGTCCGCTGACGTTAAACGCGTTGCGCCTTGCGTTGGTTGAAATCCGCGCCCGCCTCATCGCGGACCCGCAAGCGGCCGTGCCCAAAAATGACCTGATCCTGGCTGATGCCGAATCCCGCCTCACTGCATGGACAAAGCCGACTCTGCGGCCTGTCATCAATGCCACGGGAGTCATCCTGCACACCAATCTTGGCCGCGCACCTTTATCGAAAGCCACCATTGCGTCCATGACCGAGGCAGCGCTTAATTATTCCAATCTTGAATTCGACCTTGGGACAGGCAAGCGCGGCTCGCGCTTGATCCATGCGGAATCCGTCCTGCAAAAATTATTGGGTGTTGAAGCCGCGCTGGTGGTTAACAACAATGCCTCGGCTGTGTTGCTGGTTCTCTCGGCGCTCGCATCCAAAAAGCGTGTGGTTATCGCCCGTTCGCAACTGGTGGAAATCGGCGGCGGATTCCGTGTGCCGGACGTGATGAAACAATCCGGCGCAAAGCTGGTCGAAGTGGGAACCACCAACAAGGTGCGTCTGTCAGACTATGAAGATGAATTGTCGGATGCCACACTCGTGATGCGCGCTCATCGTTCCAATTTTAAAATGATCGGCTTCACCGACGAGCCTGAACTAAAAGATATCGTGGATGCGGCTCACAAAGCAGGCGTCATCGTTGTGGATGATCTTGGCTCCGGTTCATTGCTGGATACATCTAGATATGGCATTGCCCATGAACCGACTGTGCAAGAATCGCTTGCCGCGGGCGTGGATGTAATTTGCTTCTCCGGCGATAAACTGCTCGGCGGCCCGCAGGCGGGTATCATCGTCGGCAAGGCGGATTTGATTGCGAAGATCAAGAAGCATCCGCTGGCGCGTGCTGTCAGAGCGGATAAAACCTGTCTGGCTGGGATCACTGCGACTCTTTTGCATTATCTCAAAGATGAAGCCGAGCGCGAGATCCCGATCTGGAAAATGATCTCGATGCCGCTTAACGATGTCAAAGCTCGGGCCGAGAAATGGGCCGCTGAATTGGGAGCCGGCTTGGTCGTGGAAAATGAAGCGACGGTTGGTGGCGGCAGCCTGCCAGGCGAATCGTTTCCGTCATACGTCCTTGAACTAAATCCGAAGAGTCCGGATAAATATTTGAAGAAATTACGTGGGCAAGTTCCACCCGTTATCGCGCGGACGGAGAATGATAAAGTCCTGCTCGATCCGCGCACAGTTTTTCCGGAGCAGGAGAAGGCTTTGCTGAAAGCCTTGCGCAACGCATTAAGAGCCTAACGCGAATTGCACGAAAAGGGCGAAAAACGCGAAGGGAATTATTATGCCTGCTGAGATTATTGAAAAAGAATTGTCATACAAAATCGTTCAGGCCGCGTATCAAGTGTACAATACGCTTGGTCCTGGCTTTACAGAGAATATATATGAAGAGGCAATGGTTATCGTTTTGAACAAAGACGGGCAACAGCTTGAGAGACAAAAACCTGTGGATGTATACTTTCAGGGACAGAAAATTGGACGTCATGTCCTTGATCTTGTTGTGAACCAGCGAGTAATTATAGAGTTGAAGGCTGTGGCAGAGATTGTTCAGATTCATAAGCAACAGGCCCTTTCGTATCTAAAGGCTACGAACCTTGTTCTTGCGATAGTCATTAATTTTGGTGCGAAGGAATTACAGTTCATGCGTGTCGTTAACACAAGACACAAGAAATAATTCGCGCAATTCGCTTTTTTCGCGTCTTTCGCGTTGAATCTTTTGGAGACCCAAAATGAAATCAGATCTCGACGCCCTCATGCAAGCTAAAAACTTGGATGCATTCCTTGTGCTCGGCAATGCAGAGCACAATCCGCCAATGTATTATTTCATTGGTGGCGGACATGTCAGCAGTGCGGTGTTGTTCAAGAAGCCTGGCGAGGAACCTGTCATATATTGCAATGCAATGGAACGCGCCGAAGCGGCCAAAAGTGGTTTGGGGGTCATCCCTTTGCGAACGGGACCGGTGGGTGAACTTGCGGCGCGCCCCAGGGAGATATTTGCGGAGCAGGAGATTTCTTCTGGCCGTGTTGGATTGTATGGCACGCTGGATGTGGGTGAGCTTGTTAATTTATATAATTCGATTCAGAATGCCTTGCCGGATATCGAACTGGTGGGAGAACCGCAGGATGATTCGATTTTCCTGCGCGCCATGGAGACGAAAGACCCGGCGGAGGTCGAGCGGATTCGCAAAATGGGCAAAATCACGACCGGAGTCGTTGGCATGGTCGCTTCTTATTTAACGGACTGCGATGTCCGC
>JAKBYW010000373.1:0-3204 GCA_021840275.1 Chloroflexota bacterium
CAGGCTCGCCCATAAAATTGGTCAGGCCATCGGTATAAAGTTCACCGGAGACGCTTGCCTCGGTGCGGCGCAGGTCTTGAACGATAAGGGTCAATACATCCTGTTCGAGCGCGTCGGCATGAGCTGAAAGGGCCGCGACACCGTCCACGGCCTGGCCCGCTAAAAGTCCGTTAAGATGCGAGGCCGTTTGGCTGAGTCGCTCCTGTGAGACGGGTTCGGCCAACGTCAGGATTTGTTGCGAGACCTCGCCACCCGTCATCACGAACACCATCAGCACTTGTCTGCCTTGAGTCGAAATTAACTCAACGTGTTGGTAGCGGGCCTCATCGGCGCGCGGCGCTGTAACGACCGACACACCCTGCGATTGATGCGCCAGAACGGAGGCGGCCAGGTGCATCCATTGATCCACATCGGGGCGCGCCTGATAGAACTGGTGCGAGATGGTGTGCCGAACCGACTCGGGCAATTCGGCCTGATGGATCATCTGTCCGACGAAGTAACGATAACCGTCCTCGCTGGGCACGCGGCCCGCGGATGTATGCGGCTGACGCAGATACCCCATCTCGGTCAATGCCGACATCTCGTTGCGAATGGTTGCCGAGGAGAGGTCAAGGTGATAATGCTCTGCCAGCCGTTTCGAGCCGATGGGCTGAGCGGTATCAATATAATCACGGATGATCAGAACCAGCAGAGTTTTTTGGCGTTCAGTCAGTTCGTACATTTATGCCTTCGCACAAGTTGGCACTCTCTTTTGGAGAGTGCCAGTATGACGACAGAAATCATAACATGCGGGAGGGATGAGGTCAATAAGAGGAGTGTAAGAATAAGAGAGACGACCCGCTGGGTCGTCTCTGGAGCTCACAAATTTTGATTAAGGAGCGACTGGCCGCCAGGCGGGGTCAAAATCCACGCCGGGGTCTTTTGTAAAACGTGTCAGTTGCGCTCCAGAAAGAGTTGCAAAGAAGATATCTCTATTGTTTTCGTTGCCACTGAAGCTTTCAAAAGCCAGCCAGAAACCATCTGGAGAGTAGTGCAAATTCTCGATCGGCCCTGATCCAAGCTTCAGCCTTGTGCCTTGATTCGTGTTGCGATTTTCATATATGATACTTAGCGCCCACGGCTGAACGGGGCCAGTGGCATTGCGTTCGTTGAACAGGATCATCTTTCCATCTGGCGACCAAATTGGTAGATAGTCCCAGAATTGCTGCCCACTACGGACGATCTGTTGCTGGCCTTCACCAGTATCCGTCATCGTCCATATCTGATAAACGCCAACTCGTTTTTCCGCAAACGCAATCTGATTGCTGAACGGCGACCAGGATGGCTGGCGGGTATCTACATTGATCAGCGTATTCGTCAGCCGCCTGACCGATTGATCGGTCAGGTTGTAGACATAGATTTGCATGTGCCCATCGCGCAGGGAAGTAAAGGCAATGCGGTTGCCATCGGGCGCCCAGGCAGGTTCGAAGTCTCCGCCGGGGACGGTAGGTATGGGCGTGAGACCACTTCCATCGGCATTGATAATGTAAAGCGCTGTATCTTTGGGAGGATTCTCGGAGAGATCCAAACGATGACTGCACGGCGAGACAAAGACGAGCTGCGTACCATCCGGCGACCAGGAAGGAGCGCAGGCACCTTCAGGGATATTGGTAATTGGCTGAATGTGCTCGCCAGTAATATCGCTCAAAATAATCTGCGGCGTTCCACCTGCCCGGTTTGAAGCAAATGCAATTTGTCCCATTCCTCCGCCTATGGGCGTGGGTAAAAGTGTAGGTATCTCGGTTGGAGTCTCACCAGGGATTAAAGTCCCCGTTGCAACTCCAGTTGCAATCTTGGTTGGAGTCAATGTAAAGGTTGAAGAAGGCGGGACAGGTGAAACCGTTTTGGTCGGCATAATATCCGCCACGGTGGAAAGTGGCGTATTTGTCGGCAGAGGAGTCGCAGTTGAGATCGGACTAATAATATGCGGTAACGCGTTACGCAAACTGGCAGGTAAACCGCCCGGGGAGAAAACGGCAACAGCTATAAGAGCCGCGATCAATAATAGCAAAAACCAAAACCATGCACCGTTTCCACGACGGCGGTTCCTGGGCGGGACAAAAGGTTTGTCTTCATCAACCGGCGGAGGCGGGAGCGACCCACCGGGCTTGTCAGACTTGGGTTCGCTCTTTTTATCTTTCTGACCTTCAGGCGGAGCATCCGTCACGTCAGGTGGCGGCGTGACCGTGAACTCCCCGATCAGACGCCGGGTCCTGGATTTTGAATTGAGCAATGCCTTCTTGAAATCATCCGGCAATTGAAAACGATCGGCGGGATCAATCGCCATGGCCTTTTCGATCGCGGCAGCCAAGCGGCGGGATATTTTTGTATTGCGCTTGCGAAGCGGAGTCAGTTGGGCGTTATCCATGGCGCGCGCCAAACCGTCTTCGGGGATCATGCCGCATAACGCGGCATATAATGTAGCGCCCAATGAATAAATATCAGTGCGCGGATCGGTGCGCGCGGTGCCGTATTGTTCGGGTGGAGAATAACCGGGCGTCATGGCGCGCGCGCCGGTGGTCGTGGCCTGACTACCCTGTACCACTTTTGCGAGACCAAAGTCCACGAGGAAGATGTGACCGTCGGGCGTGATCTTGACATTGCCCGGCTTGATATCGCGATGCAGGATCGGCGGCTTGCGCGTGTGTAAATAGGTCAGCGCGTCACAGATGGCGGCGCCAACCATGACAGCATCATCTTCGGTGATCGTGCCCATGCGCTCCATGCGCTGACGAAGATCCTCGCCCTCGATAAAATCCATCACAAGATATTGACCGGAATCGCCGACCACAAAATGATCGGAAACACGCGGCATGTTCGGGTGGCGCAAATTCGCCAGGATCACTGCTTCCAAACGGAACTGGCGCGAGTATTCATCCGTTGTAAAAAGATTTTCCTTGAGGGCCACATCCACGCCGAGGTTTTCATCCACGGCGCGATAAACCGATCCCATGCCGCCCTGGCCCAGTATCTCAACAATGCGATAACGTTTATGTAAAAGTGTTCCGCGTTCGAGTGTCATCCGAATCCCATCATAAGTTTCTTACAGTAGCGATGGCGATTATATCAGATTGCCCATCCACGGGTTCGGCCTCATCATTTTGAAATGGAAGAACAACCCGGGCGCGCCGCCGGAGATCCAAAAGCCGACCAACGCGTAACGAA
>JAKBYW010000374.1:0-3186 GCA_021840275.1 Chloroflexota bacterium
AATCATCGGCGCAGGTGAAAACAATTTGAAGAATATCGATGTCAAGATCCCGCTCGGAAAATTAGTCTGCATCACGGGCGTGTCGGGCAGCGGCAAATCTACATTGATGACGGATATTTTGTACAACGCGCTTGCCTCGAAATTGATGTTTGCGCGCACGCAGGCGGGCGAGCATAAAAAGATCGAGGGCATCGAATACCTCGACAAGATCATCAACATCGACCAGTCGCCGATCGGCCGCACGCCGCGCTCGAACCCCGGCACCTACACGGGCATGTTCGATGAGATCCGAAAATTATTTGCGGAGCTGCCCGAAAGCAAAGTGCGCGGCTACAAGCCCGGACGTTTTTCCTTCAACGTGCACGGCGGGCGATGCGAGGCCTGTCAGGGTCAGGGCGAGTTGCGCATCGAAATGCAGTTCATGCCCGATGTGTATGTGCCTTGCGATGTGTGCCACGGCAAAAGATTCAACCGCGAAACGCTGCAGGTGCTCTTCAAAGACGCCAGCATCGCGGATGTGTTGGACATGACCGTTGACCACGCGCTCAACACATTCTCGGCCTTTCCCGCAATGATGAGCAAACTAAAATTATTGCAGGAAGTTGGATTAGGTTATGTGAAGATCGGACAGCCCGGCACAACCTTGAGTGGAGGCGAAGCTCAGCGCGTCAAACTCGCAAAAGAGCTTTCGCGCCGCGCCACCGGCCGGACCTTGTATGTGCTTGACGAAGCCGCGGACGTGCATAAGTTAATTGAAGTTTTGCAACGTCTCGTCGACGCGGGCAACTCAGTACTCATCATCGAACATAATCTCGACATCGTCAAAGTTGCTGACTGGCTGATCGATCTCGGCCCTGAAGGCGGTGACCGCGGCGGCGAATTGATCGCCGAGGGCACACCGGAAGATATAATGAAAATCAAAACATCTTACACGGGTCAGTTCCTGAAAGAGCACATGAAGCATTTTGATAAGAAGTAAAAGAGCCCATGGCTTTCCCAAAGTCGGAGAACGAACCGCAAAGCCCGCGACCCTCTGCGAGGGCAGGCGAGCACAAAGACTTATTTTTTCTTGGCGTACTTCGCGCCCTTCGCGGTGAAAAAAGAGAAAAGGTAGAGTTCAGCATGGAATTTGAGAAAGCTGCACAAAAGAGCTATCGCAGATTTTTATTTTTGAAAAACTCAGAAGTCCGGAAATTCATGGTTGACGTTCTCTCAATTATTCGCTATCCTATACGAAAAGGCTACACGCCATAAAAAGCCTTTCCATGAAAGGAGGCGAAATGCCTTCCAAAGAGTCCGCACATATCAGTTCAAATACTTCGCTCACTCCCGCGTTCAAGGCTTGGGAATTCTTCCTTTATGATCAGGGACGCTCGCCTAACACCGTCAAAGCCTTTTTATCGGATGTGAATCTGCTCACACAATTTGTCGCACCCGATAAAACCATCGGCTCGATCACGACCAATGACCTGAACCGCTTCTTCGAGTGGATGGAAAAAGAGCGCGACGTCCCATGCAGTCCGAAAACATTGGCACGGCGCATCACTTCGACCAAATCCTTTTTCCGTTGGTTGAGTCAGTATGGCGCCATCGTCGTCGATCCTGCTGAAAAAGTTTTGCAGCGCTCCGCCATCAGTCCCCTGCCCCAGGTGCTGACCGAAGACGAAGTCAACTTAGCGATGACTGCCGCCGACCGTCATCGCCGCGACAAAAAGCCGGACGCGCGTCCGTTCGCGCTCTTGCATCTTTTGCTCATTACCGGAATCAAGAAAAGCGAATGTCTCGGAATCCACATCAACCATATTGACATGGAAGCCAAGGACGGCCCGCAGGTTTTCATCCGCTACGCCAGCCCGGCCAACCGTTACAAGGAACGCAAGCTTGAACTCTCCGAAGATTGGCTGCCCGCCTACAATGAATATCTGGCGCAATACCAGCCCGTGGATCAACTCTTTCCGTGGTCGCCGCGCCGGTTGGAATATCTGCTCGAAGATATCGGCGAAGAAGCGGGTCTGACCAAACATCTGTCTTTCGACATGTGCCGCTGGACATGCTTCCTGCGCGATTATCAAGCGGGCATGGAGCCGGACAAAATTCGCCAGCGCATGGGAATTTCAAAAATACAGTGGCGTGAAATCCAGTTCAAGCTGAAACAATTGAGCGAGGCATCTTAAATAAGAAAGTCCGACGCATCTACCGGATTTTTCATCATTTATCTGATGGCCGCGTCAACGAAAAATAAACGACCCTGAGCGATTCTCCTTTCAGCTTGCAGGATTCCGCCGGACGATAGCCCGGCACCCAAATCACAGTATCACCCGAACACAATAGAGGCCAGCGGTCACGCGCACGCTGCGGCGTCTTGGCATTGGTGAAAAAATCAGACAACTTCTGCGAATGGCCTTTCATGCCAAGCGGCTCGAAGACGTCACCCTCATGACGGACGCGCAACTCAAGATCGCCCGGCAAGTCATCCGCATCCAACCAGACCTGAAAGCGGTCATCGTTTCGAGACGATTGTTCCTGCGCCAAAGCCGGAAGCCGCCAACGCTCCGACGAAAATTTCCAGCCGCCTGCGATATTCAAATGCCCCGGCAAACTCACTGGGGATGAATCCATTTGTGCGGGCATTTGGGGCCAGCGATCAAATGGAAGTTGGGCATCCGGCTTCGAGATATAGAGCGCGTCGCCTTCGCGGAAGAGGATCAAACTGCCGGTCAAGTCCATGCGCACGCGTGCGGAATCCGCTATAAAGGCCGCGGCACGCTCCAGAACTGCGAAGACCGTTTCCTGTCCGGGAATGAGGCGCTCAACGGCGTGACGGATCAGATTGCGTTGAAGTCCAGCGGAACGCGTCACGAGGAAGGACAAGTCCAGCATCACAAAATCATTCGTTTCCTGGATCGCACACTTCTTCCACCAGGCGTCTAGAGTCTCCGTCAACAAAGCATGGTCGGATGAAAGCGATTGGACCGAACGCCAGACAGCCTCCTTGAATTGTGGGTTATAAGATTCAAGAGTGGGGATCAACGCATGACGCAGGCGGTTGCGCAGGAAGTTGAAGGATTCGTTGCTGGGATCATAATGCGGACGCAAGCCGTGCGAGGCGCAATAAACTTCGGTCTCTTCGCGCCAGACATCCAGCAATGGGCGAATGACAGGAATGTCGGGATCGAAGATTGGCAG
>JAKBYW010000375.1:0-3182 GCA_021840275.1 Chloroflexota bacterium
ACCTCGCGCAACTCACGGTGCACTGGGAAACCGCCACGCAGCCAGTCGAAGAACTTGGCATGCGTCATGTCGTTGCCCGAACGGCCGTTGTCCTTGATTCGCGCGGCGGCTTGTTTCCGCTGATGGCTTTGCCCGCGCGACTCTTTGCGGGTGGTCCGCTCGGAGACGGCAAACAATGCATGCCATGGATTCATCTCGCCGATGAAGTCGGAGCGCTGCGCTTCCTTCTTGAAAATCAAAATGCGCGCGGCGCGTTCAACCTGATCGCGCCCGCTCAAACCTCCAATGCGGATTTCATGCGCGCGATTGCAAAAGCTTTACACCGTCCATTTTGGTTTCCAACACCGGCTTTCCTGCTTCGGACAATATTGGGCGAAATGAGCGTGCTGGTCGTGGACGGAAGATATGTTGTTCCAAAGCGTCTCTTGGAATTGAGTTATCCATTCCAATTCCCCGCGCTGGATGGTGCGCTCAAGGATTTGATCGGATGATGCCTTTTATGGGCTGCATGAGATTCTTCTGCTTTTGCCGGTCGCTGAGCAGATAATTTACGGCGACAGTGATATTATTGGTGATATGGCACGATTTCCAATTGTCGCAGGTGTGATAACCACTCATCTGTAAACCGTCCTGTTTGGAGGTTCCTAATGAAAAAAATCTTCTGCTTTCTCTTCCTGCTTTCATTGATTACCACTGCTTGCGGAAAAACAGTTTCGCAACCGGTACAGTCTGCAGGCGTTGCGCTCGCTACGCCTGCGATTGACACCACCTCTTATCCGACGCTTCAAGCTCCCCAGATCAACAACAGCCAGGCCGTGAGCGGATATTCTGTTAATCTCAAGCGCGCCTGGCGCGACGGCAAACAAGTCAATGCCGATGTGTGTTTTACCTTGCCAGATACGTCCGATTGGACGATCTGGGCCGCGCACCTTGACTATGCCGGGCAGACAACTTCCCAGTTTAGTTCGTCCATGTTAAGTGTTCAGGATGCCGCCAACGGACAGCCGGGCTTGCGTTGCGATGAATTGGGTTTTTATGTGCCGCCCGACGCAGATCTATCGTCCGCTTCGTTGACAATAGAATCTTTGGGCGCGCCGCCGAGCATTGGCGAGTATTGCTCCCTCTACATGCCGAAAATTCAGCAGGCCTTGAAAGAGCGCGGCATCGCCATCAGCCTGGATTGCGTGGATGTCAATGGGGTAGCGACCATGCGGATCGTAAGCAAACCCGCTTCAATGTCCGATGAAGACGCGCAGAAAATCGTCTACAGCGATGAGTTTTATACCGTCAAAGGACCGTGGACTTTTCAAGTCAGTCTCGGACAGTAAGTTTGGTATAATGCGGCCATGTTTATCCAACGTTCTTTCTCGTCCTATTATTCCCGCGCATAGTCCATGTGAGGGAATTGCGACGCGCCCTCGCGGGCGCGTTTTTGTTTGTCAGCATTCGGATCTTTTGAGGAGGCGGAATGAATATTGATGAGCAGGTTGAGCTTTTGATGCAGGGCACGGAATATGGCGATGAGAAACTAAAAGAGACGATGGGCAATGAGTTGCGCCAGCGATTGACGGAGGCTGCCAAAGAAGATCGTCCTTTGCGCGTGTACTGTGGTTATGATCCGACATCCATCGATTTGCATCTCGGTCACACCATCACGATGCGGAAACTGCGCCAGTTCCAGGATCTGGGACACGAAGTGACTTTTCTGATTGGGAGCTATACCGCATTGGTGGGCGATCCTTCGGATAAAAATAAAGCGCGTCCGATCCTGACCGAGGAGCAGGTGCTCGAAAATTCGAAGACGTACGCCGAACAGGCTTTTCGTGTGCTTGACCGTGAGAAGACCAAGATCCGCTACAACGGCGAGTGGTTGAGCAAATTGACGCTGGTTGATTTGATCCGGCTGGGCCAGAATTTCACTGTGCAGCAATTTTTGGCGCGCGATAATTTTGCCAAGCGTTTCGCCAAGGATGAACCGATCTTTCTGCACGAAACTTTCTACGCTTTGATGCAGGGCTATGACGCTGCGGCGATGCAGACCGATGTACAGGTTGGCGGCACAGATCAGCTGTTCAATATCATTGTGGCGGGACGCAAGTTGCAGGAGGCCCTGGGACAAAAACCACTGGTGGGTGTAATCTGCGGCATCCTGCCCGGCACGGACGGCGTCCAACGTATGTCCAAGTCTACGGGAAATATTGTGCCGATCAATAGCGGCGCGGAAGATATGTACGGCAAGTTGATGTCCGTGCCTGACTTTGCGATGGAAAAATATATGCGGCTGGTAACGCGTTGGTCGCCGCATGAGATTGAGGCGTTGCTCAATGGATTGGAATCGGGCGCTGTCCATCCGCGTGATGTGAAGATGAAATTGGCGCGCGAGATCGCGGGCATTTTTTTTAGCGAGGCGGCCGCCACGTCAGCGGAAGAGGCTTTCGTGAAATTGTTCCAGCAGAAGGAAGTGCCGGACGAGATGCCGGAGTTTGCGTTGAAAACCGGGATGACGGTCATGGATGTTCTAACGAGAGCCGGTTTGGTGTCCAGTAAGAGCGAGGCCAAACGCTTGATCGATCAGAAGGGAATCCGTTTGGATGGAGAAGTTTTAGAGCGCAGCGATGTCTCGTTCCCGCATCCGGGCGTGTTGCAGGCGGGCAAGCGTCGCTTTGTAAGGGTCAAATAGCGAAAAATAAGACGTGCTTGGCTCGTCTTATTTTGTATCAATTCCTGAATCAACCGAGGAAACCCATAAAGATAAAAAGCGAGTCAGGAGACTCGCTTGCAGAGGCGTCGACGGGATTCGGACCCGTGATGAGGGTTTTGCAGACCCTTGCCTTACCACTTGGCCACGACGCCATATTTTTATTATTATAAAATAAGGATTGCCGATTGACAATCTACAATCCGCAATCCTCAATTTATTGAGCGGGCGATGGGATTCGAACCCACGACCTTCTCCTTGGCAAGGAGACGTACTACCACTGTACTACGCCCGCGTTTCCCTGACTCAAATTTCAGCCGAGAGTGCCGAGACCCAGGATCGAACTGGGGACACCGCGATTTTCAGTCGCGTGCTCTACCAACTGAGCTATCTCGGCCTGATATTCGATTGTTAAGCGTGCGGAATTTTACTAGACGAACATGGGATTGTCAAGCAAAGGCTACGCAAATGTTACCCAAACTTT
>JAKBYW010000376.1:0-3181 GCA_021840275.1 Chloroflexota bacterium
CTCAGAGCGGCGCCTTCTGTCTCAAACGGCGGCTGGACTCCTTCGAGCCAGGCGATCAATTTCCACGGGCCTTCTTCGTCGGTCAATCCAAGTTCGACGCGCTTCCCGACTTCGACTTCCAACATCTCGGCCACATCTTCGGTCAAATCCTCCTTGGTGAAGACGCGGTCACGTTGGGAATAGATCTGTTCGCGCTGCTTGTTGAGCACGTCATCGTATTCGAGCAAATGTTTGCGGACATCAAAGTTGGCGCCTTCGACGCGTCCCTGTGACGACTCGATGATGCCGCTCACCAGGCGCGCTTCGAGCGGAAGCGCATCGTCCACTTTGAGACGCTCCATCAATCCGCTGACCTGATCGCCGCCGAACAGGCGCATCAGATCATCTTGTAACGAAAGATAAAAACGCGACGAGCCGGGGTCGCCCTGACGAGCGGAGCGGCCGCGCAACTGATTATCGATGCGGCGCGCTTCGTGGCGTTCCGAGCCGATGACATGCAAACCGCCCAACTCACGGACACGTTCCATGTCTTCGAAATATTGCAGGAAAAGTTTTACTTCGCCTTCGTAAAGGCCATATTGTTCAGGATCAACTTTCAACAAAGCCTGACGGCGTTCCTCGAGCGAAAGGTCTGACGGCTCAACATGGCCCGCGCGCCGCAGCACACGATGCACAGCCGAGAGTACTTCTTCAGCGATCTCGCCGCCAAGTTTGATATCGACACCGCGGCCGGCCATGTTGGTGGCAATCGTCACCGCGCCGAACGCGCCCGCGCCGGCGATGATCTGAGACTCTTCCGTGTGCTTGCGCGCATTCAAAACCTGGTGCGGAACTCCGCCCTGAAATACAGACTTCAAACGGGACAAGGCGCTTTCCGGCAAATTGAGAATTTCGAGAATCGCAGAAAGGTTCGACGGATCATCAAGGCTGATGTTCGTCATGCCAAACGTCGCGCCGAATTTTCGCAGCGCATCGGGTGTGATGGTCTCGATCGGTTCGTTGAACGGTTGCAGTTCGGGAATGAGCCGCCCGTCTTCTTCGCGATTGTTGGCCTTCATCCAACCGTGACGCACGAGCAGGATTTGCATCAGCCGCCGGATCATGTCGGCTTTCAGGTGAGCCGACAAACGGTCCGATGATTCGACCGAGGTTGTCCCCACCAACAGCGGGCGTCCAAGCGTGTGGTAACGCACGATCTCCGTCACAATGGCGCGCAGTTTGGTATCCACCGTGCGGTAGATCACATCGGGATAATCCTTGCGGCGGAAGAGAACCGGCTTCTGTTCAGGGTCGTCAGTGCGCGCATAATACGCGTACTGATAATTATCTTCGTCTTTTTTCTTGACTTCGATCAGCGCGGCATTCTTGCCATACGCCTGATATTCCAAATTGGTCGGGAGGGGAAAAACTTCGAGCTTGTAAATCTTGCTGAATTCTTCCGACTCGGTCAGCGCGGTGCCGGTCATGCCCGCCAGCTTCTTGTACATGCGGAAATAATTTTGCAGGGTGATGGTCGCGTAGGTCACGTTCTCCGGCTCGACGCGCACGCCTTCCTTGGCTTCCACAGCCTGATGCAGCCCATCCGACCAGCGGCGTCCGGGCATGAGGCGTCCGGTGAAATCGTCCACGATCACGACCTTGCCACCCTGCACGAGATATTCCTTGTTGCGTTTGAACAAATGCTGGGCGCGCATGGCTTGTTCGAGATAACCGGTCAGACGCGCCTGTTCAGGCGTGACGTCTTCGGGTCGCTCCGGATCCATAATGGGCTGCCCCAAAAGGGCTTCAACGTGGCTGACGCCGACTTCCGTTAAATTGACGGCGCGGTCCTTCTCGTTGACTTCGTAATCTTCTTCCTTCAACTGCTTGACGATCTGCGCCATTTTGCCGTACCACTCCAAATCGCCCGAGGCCGGGCCGGAGATGATAAGCGGCGTGCGCGCTTCGTCGATCAGCACATTATCTACTTCGTCCACGATGGCATAATGATGTCCACGCTGGACGCGGTCGCTCAGGCGCGAGGCCATGTTGTCGCGCAGATAGTCAAAGCCAAATTCGGAGTTGGTCCCATAGGTGACATCCGCCGCATAGGCCTCGACGCGATCCACAAGTCTCAGGTGATGCTGATCTTCATGCGGCGACTCCCGCTCTGGATCATAGATGAAAGCCTTCTGGCCGTTCTCGGTCACAGCCGCCATCTGCAAAATGCCGACACTCAACCCTAGAAAATGGAAGATGGGCCCCATCCAACGTGCATCGCGCCGCGCCAGATAATCATTGACCGTGACGAGGTGCACGCCGCGTCCGGTCAGCGCGTTGAGATAAAGTGGAAGCGTGGCGACCAGCGTCTTGCCCTCGCCTGTGAGCATCTCGGCGATGCTGCCGCGATGCAGGATGACTCCGCCCAATATTTGCACATCATATTGACGGAGGCCGATTGTTCTTTTAGACGCTTCGCGCACAGCCGCAAAAGCTTCAGGCAGAATTTCTTCCAAAACATCCTGTTCTGCCTGGCGAAGTTCTTTTTCGACTTGCTCCTGCTCGTCCCTCCCCATTTTCTCCGAATCCCCCTCTTTCCCCCCCGCTGGGGGGGATGAAAGGGAGGTGAGTTTTGCGCGGAACTCATCCGTTTTGGCGCGCAAAGCCTCGTCGCTGAGCCTCTCAAATTCCGGCTCGAGCGCGTTGATCTCATCAACAATCGGGGCTAATTTTTCAACTGTACGTTTGTTGGGGTCGCCCCCGAAGACACTCACAAATTTCTGAAGCATTTTTTGCCTTTCGGGATGGGATTATAACAGAGGGAAGTTGGAAGAAATAAGAAAATAGCTTAGGCAAATAATCATCAAGCTATAATCGTTGCGCCGAGCAGAGAAAAATACGGTAAGATAAAGTGGGAGCAATTCGATGCCAATTGATATCAGCAAATTGCTCAAAGAACTCAAGGAGGGATTAAACCGTTTATATGGAGAACGTCTCAAAGGGCTGTATCTGTACGGTTCATATGCGCGCGGGGATTATAAAGAGGGTTCAGATTTAGATATCCTGCTTGTTTTAGATGATTTCGAACGCGCCCCCATTCCCCGGCGGCGTTTGCAGGATAAATCTTGCGCCGAGGCATGTACTGAGCCGGCCGTCTCGCACCCCGTTCGCCTGCACTTGCAGCAGGTGCAAGCGGGACGAG
>JAKBYW010000377.1:0-3171 GCA_021840275.1 Chloroflexota bacterium
ACATAATGTGTGAATGTGTCCACAAAAAAACAACTGGAATAATCAATGGGTATGCGGAGCTCTGCTTTTCCGCCTCGCACGCTCATGTTACGAACAGAAAAATTCTTCTCTCCGACAACCTGCTAGTGAAGATGAGGCTTATGTGGCGCTACTATTACGTGAATATGCAACCTTTTGTGAGCAACAAGGAACAATCAAATGAGCCGCACCGCCACTTATCACACCACCGTCACTTGGAAAAACGAACATTGGGGACATATCGTCATGGGCAATGGGCCGGAGATGGATTTCTCTGCGCCTCCGGACGCCCAAGGCCATCCCGGCGTATTAACACCGGAGGACGCCTTTGTGGCCGCAGCCAATACCTGCATCATGATGATGTTCATCTGGGCCACACAACGTTTTAGGCTGAGCCTGCTTTCTTACGATTGCCGAGCCGAGGGCACCAAACTGATCGAACTGGACCGCACAGAAACCTTCACTCACTTACGGTTCTGGCCGGTCATCCGAATTGCCGCGGGAGACGAAGATCCCAAAGCTGTTGAATCGCGTGTCAAACGTGCCCTGAGTGCAGCCCGTAAATATAGCCTAGTGGCAAACTCTGTAAAATCTGAAGTGATCATTGAACCACAGATTAACGTGATTGCTTGAACGGATGAATTATAAAAACCAATTACATTGAAAGGAGCTAATCCATGCTAACCATCAAAATTCTCGGTCCAGGTTGTGCCAACTGTAAAAAGCTCGACGCGCTCGCTCATCAAGCGGCGGAGAGCATGAACTTGCAAGCAGAGTTCATCAAGGTCACGGATCATACGGAGATGATGCAATACAACATCATGTCCACGCCGGGACTCGTGGTGAACGAAAAACTCGTCAGCGCCGGACGCATTCCGCGCGTGGCTGAAATTACGACATGGCTGGCTGATGCAGAAACAGGTGAACAAAAATGACCACGTCTCAATCCGCCCCAATCATGTTGTCCGTTTCGCAACGTTTATCTTTCCTCGACCGCTTCCTGACGCTGTGGATTTTTCTCGCCATGGCACTCGGCGTAGCATTGGGATTCATCTTCCCCATTGGAGTGAAATCTTTCAACGAGACTTTTTCGGTTGGCACAACCAACATTCCGATCGCGATCGGCTTGATACTGATGATGTATCCGCCGCTGGCAAAAGTGAAATATGAGGAATTGGGTGATGTATTCCGTAACTGGAAAATACTTGGACTATCGCTTCTTCAAAACTGGATCATCGGACCAGTGCTCATGTTCCTGCTGGCGATCGTTTTCCTGCGCGATAAACCCGAATACATGACGGGGCTGATCCTGATCGGACTGGCGCGCTGTATCGCCATGGTCATCGTGTGGAATGAACTGGCGCGCGGCGACACTGAATACGCTGCGGGGCTGGTGGCTTTCAACAGTGTCTTTCAAGTTTTGTTTTACAGTGTCTATGCCTACGTATTCATCACCATCCTGCCGACCTGGTTTGGAATGAAAGGCGCGCTGGTGCAGATCACCATCGGCGAAATCGCGCGAAGTGTGTTCATCTATTTGGGCATCCCGTTTTTAGCTGGCTTCTTCACACGTTTGATCCTGATAAAAATAAAAGGCAAAGCGTGGTACCACACGCAATTCGTTCCAAAGATCAGCCCGCTGACTCTGATAGCTTTGCTCTTCACCATCATCGTGATGTTCAGCTTGAAAGGTGAATACATCGTCCAGCTTCCGCTGGATGTGGTGCGGATCGCCATCCCGCTTCTCATTTATTTTGTGTTCATGTTTCTGGTCAGCTTTTTCATGGGCAAAGCCGTCGGCGCGGATTATTCCAAAACAGCCACGCTTTCATTCACCGCTGCCAGCAATAATTTCGAACTGGCAATTGCGGTGGCCGTGGCCGTGTTTGGAATTTCATCCGGCCAGGCCCTCGCGGCGGTGATCGGCCCGCTGGTGGAAGTGCCGGTTATGATCGGGTTGGTCAACGTGGCGTTATGGCTGCAACGAAAAATATTTATTTGACACAGCAAAAAACTCCCGGTGCCATCGGGAGTTTTTTGATTACTTTCTCAACCATACGGTATAATTCCATCCATGCAAACTACAATTATTGGTGTTCGTTTTACCAGGATCGGCAAAGTCTATCACTTCGACTCTTCCGCCGTGCCCGATGTGGGCGTCGGCGAGCACGTCATCGTGGACACGGTGCGCGGCAAGCATCTCGGCGAGGTCATTCAAAAGATCGCCGAACCGCCGTCCGCACCCGAAGGCGGCTGGAAGTCTGTGGAACGACGCGCCACCCCGCGCGATCTCCTGCTCCAGCAGTCCTGGCAGTCCAAACAGACCGAAGCCATGATTAACTGTCGCGCGCGCGTATCCGAACTCAAGCTCGATGGTCTGAAAATTATCGCCGCTGAATATAACTATGACGGCGCGCGGCTGGCCTTCCTGTACAGTACTGAGAGCGAAGAAAAGGTCGATCTCAAATCGCTGAAAAAAGATATGCAGTCCATCTATCCCAACACACAAATCGAGATGCGGCAGATCGGCCCGCGCGACGTTGCCAAATTACTGGGCGGCTTGGGCGCCTGCGGACTTGAAAACCGTTGTTGTTCCCAATTCCTGACCGATTTCAGTCCCATCTCGATCAAGATGGCAAAGGAGCAGGGTATCTCGCTCACCCCCACCGAGATTACCGGCATGTGCGGACGCCTGCGCTGTTGCCTCATCTACGAATACGAGCAATATGTCGAAGCCCACAAACAATTGCCCAAGCGCAACAAGCGCGTGATCACGCCGCAGGGCGAAGGCAAGGTTGTTGATATCATGCCTATGAGCAATCAGGTCACGGTACAGATCGACGGCGAAGAAGGCAAACACATTTGGGCCACTTTCGACCGCGAAGAACTCCAACCCTGGGATGAACTTGAAGCCCTGCGGCGCAAGTCTGCCGCGCCTTGTGATCGTCACGAAGGCGGCGGATGCACTTGTGGTAAAAGCCGTGCATCGTAATTCATTATTCAGGAATCGCGCATCGTTACCAATTTCCAATTCCCAACTCCCGAAAAACTATGACCCTCCAACCCGAAAACTGGCAAGACAAGCAAAACATTCTGGTCGTCCTGGCTCACCCGGACGACCCTGAATTTTTTTGCGGAGCCACGCTCGCACGT
>JAKBYW010000378.1:0-3169 GCA_021840275.1 Chloroflexota bacterium
GGAAATGCCGCGCCGTATTTGATTATCCTGTCCCTTACCGGTCAATACCCGTAGAACATTTTCATCGGTCAATACCGAAGCACGCAAAGGAATCTCGACAGGAATGACAGAGCTTTTTTCAGGATAATAAATCAGGTTGGCAGGACCCCAGACAAAATAATCTTCCCCAATCCCGCCGACCGCATAATTGGCTACAAGTGTAGTGCCTTTTTTAATTTGTGGAGCGCGCCAACTGACTTGCCACCAGAAATCGTGATTGACCTGAGTCTCGATCGCGGCGTTGGCTGCGTTACCATAATGTGTGAACGCTGCAAAGAATGTTAGTAGACCAATGCCTGCAATACGCAAGCGGGACTTGTTGATGTAATAAAGCAATGCTACTACCGTTATCGCACCTCCCGCGGATGGAGCCAAAGTATAACGAGAGTAATCTGCAAAATCGGCGTGACGGTTGACAATGATAATGGGAAGAAGCCCTGCGACGACACTGACAAAGCCAAGCCAGAGAGCTTCCTGTTTCCAATTTGAATTGTTAGTCTCAGACGATTCGGCTATATGGCCGAATGGCGAAATGCTAAATGCTACAATAAGAACAATGAAAGCTGAAATGCCAAAACCTGTCAAGATATCCCGTAAACGCAAATCGAAAGCAAGATTGTAAAGCGGAACTGTCCAGGCCAGAACGACCACCCTTATGGTATCCTGGGCCAAATACACCAGCCACCACAGGCCAGTATAAACTGGCGAGCCAATCAATTGTCCGAGTTGAGCGCCAATATCTGTTGCGCGTCGCGTACTCTGGAAGAAAAAGATACGCCAGATGGCAAATAAGAATGGGCCGGTCGAAAAAGGAATCCATTGACGAGCCATCTTTATCAAGCGCTCACGCCAGGAATGCAGATTGTCCCGCAGAACGAGCAGGATGATCAATAATAATCGCAGAGCCTCCAGCCCAATCATGTATTCAACGAGAGAAAGATAAACAATAGCAAGCAAGGTTGAGAGAATGATTAGAAAAAGTCTTTGCGTCAGCTCACCAATTTGTACGGCCTTGACCGTCAGCGCAATCGACAACATCGCCAAAAACAAAGCCAGCAATTGGGATTGATAGTCAATCGGATTGATCTGTGAAAGAAAGCCTGGATAAATTAGAAAAAACAATGACATCACAAGCGTTGCCGTCAGTTGGCGAGGCCAAATCATGCGCAGAGTCCACAAAAAGGCAATGGCGCTCAGGAGTCGCCAAAGATAGCCGCTCAGATGATAGTAAAGAGGCTGATCGCCAAATATCGAATAGGCGGCGGCCATCACGTAAGCTCGCGCGGGACGGTCACCCTGGAAGACTTCATGAAAGAATTGCGGACCTTGCGAGTGGGCGCTGTACATTAAATACCAATCATCTTTGGAGTAACCCAGTTTTTGGACAAAAGGCAGATACACCAGCGCCGAAACAGCCAACAGGAAAAACGCTGCCAGCCAGAAGGAATTTCGATATCGCCCTATAATCTTATTCATTTGTTGTTCCGTCTCATTAGAAAATCGCAAATCTCAAAATCGAGTTCCTCGTCGATATCCCAGGCTTCTTCGACGTTTATTTCGAACATCAACGGATGGTCGCTGATGCGATGCCGGTTGGCCTTCAGGTTCGGGCGATTGAAGATGTAAATGCAGGAATTCTCTTCAAAAACAGGCGGCAGATCCTGTGTCTGGATCAATTCTTTTGGATTGTGATTGATCGCGTTGCCATGCTGGTCATAAAGGCGCGTCTGCAAGCGAGTCACAGAGAACAAGGAGTCATATTTTGGATAACTGGCGTTAAAAGCCTGGATCGCGCCCGCGACCGTCTCAGGTCGAAGCAATGGATTCGTACTATGAGTCTGCAAATAGAAATCGGCGGGGAACTGCTCCGTGTCGTACATCAAAATCTCGTTCATCGGGATATGATCTGTGCGCAGATATTCGGGACGGTTGATGATCTTGACCTGCGGAAAGTATTCGCGCAAACCGTTCATCACCGGACCTGAATCTGTGTCCACGACAACTTGATTGATCTCAGGGACGGCAAGCAGGGTCTCGATGACGTGATGGAAAAGGGGTTTGCCTGCCAGCAAGCGATAGTTCTTGCCAGGCACGCGCTGGCTATGGTGACGCATGGGGACGAGGGCGGCGAGTTTCATTTGAATTGATTATACCGAATCATGATAAATCAAACTCCCGAAGTTCCTGGCCTCGGGAGTTTGGTTTAGTTGGCTATGGGATTTTACGAGTACGTATTTAGTTAAACGGGGCGTTTGGCCACTTCTCTTTTAGCCGATGCGCGCTTGGCCTGTGGCTTGCCAACTTCCTGTTTTACCATTTCGCGTTTGGTGATGATCTGCGGGGCAACGCGCAGGGCCTCGGCTTGTCTCTTTAGGGCTGAGCGGATGATAAGGTCCATGAAGCCTTGATGCCCGGTCGGATCGTTGAGCAGGGAGAAGTCTGCGGAACCAGGCTCGGCGGGGGGGTAGAAAATGCCGCAGTTGGGGTTGATCTCCAGCATATAGAATTCTCCGTCAGCGCCAAGACGATAGTCACAGCGCGCGTAGCCATTCCCGCCGAGAACCATGAAAACCTTTGTAGTGTAGTCACGCAAACGTTGTTCGTACTCCGGGTGATCCACGACCTTGACGCTCATTTGTTCGTAATCAACCCATTTCATATCATAATGCTTGAAGGATTCGCCTTCAGGGAAGACAAATTCAACCGGCTTGAAAGTGATGGTATGTTCGAAATCGTAGGGGTTTTCGGCCAGCAGACATGTAAATTCGCGTCCCTCGATGAATTCTTCGATCAAGGCGCGACCGTCATCTTTCATCGTGATCTGAGCCTGTGCTTTTAATTCTTCCAGGTTGGTCACGCGTGATTCTTTGCGGATGCCATAGCTGGCATATCCATGCGGCGGTTTGACCAGCATTGGAAAGCGCAAGGTGCGTGCCGCCCGCTCGATATCCGCCATTGATTTGACGAAAGTTGAAGCAGGCGTGGGTACGCCCACACGCGCCGCCGCGCGCTTCATTTCTTGTCGCGTTGGGTCAAAGAAGGATGAGCCTGCGCCTGTGAAAGCCGCGCCAAGTTTTTCCATGGCCTTTACCAGTTTGATACCGGAGACCGGTTCATCGGGTGTACCGTC
>JAKBYW010000379.1:0-3163 GCA_021840275.1 Chloroflexota bacterium
CACCGTCGGCGCCTTGATCTTTGCGAACGGAAGACCGAATCCGTTCCCACCCTATTTTGGCAGCCATGAGATATGGCACATCTGTGTTTTGGCAGGCAACACATTTATGTTTTTGGTTATGTTGTTTTATGTACTGCCTTATCCGAAGTGATGATTCCGGTAATATCTTAACGGCTCTTCAGGATTAAGTGGGGTAAAACCCCGCTTACTACGGAGATCACGGAGTCCACAGAGAAAAACCTTTTTAATCTCCGTGTTCTCTGTGTACTCTGTGGTGAAAAATGTGTCCCCCCGCCAAACACCAGAGAACCGCAATTATTCAATCAAACACCAATGTAATTCGATTACCCGCCAAATCCGTTCGGGAACGAATCCAAGAATTCCCCTCGCTCGAACATTCTAATTGCGGATGAAGTTCAACAACAAAAAGATCAGGCAGGGTGCGGTTCCGCTTCCTCTTCAACGATGCGGTAGACAATATCATGTTCACGGACAGGTTCGATGACCTTGAGGGCTACTTCATCGCCGGGCCTGACCCAAACAACGGTGTGATGTTCAACTTCCATCGAAGTGACCTTCTGCACAAAGTCGGTCATGTGTCCATAAATATGGATCTTGTCGCCCACCTTCAAGCTGTCGCTCAGGGATAAGACCGCCACGTTGAGGTGGTTATAGTAATGTGTGACTCTTCCAATTTCTACTTCCATGGGGTTACTCCTTTCCAGGCCCCTTCACGATCAGAATGGAACAGTTCGAGTAGTGGACCAGCTTGCGGGAAACGCTTCCCATCCACCAGCCTTTGAATTGACTCAGACCGCGCGAGCCTGCAACAATTAGATCGACCTTATTGGCTTTGGCATAATCAATGATCTCAGTCGCCGTATCGAGGCCGAGGCATCACGCCGCGCAGATGGTGGCAGAGAACGAGAGTCGTCAGGACCAGCAGTATAAAAGATTCGCTTATGTACTCCTTGATGTATATCCTCTTAGCTCTCTTGTACTTCCACGTAGATGCGCTTATTGGCAGCGCCCTTGCTTTTATAATCAACCACGCGGATAAGGCCGACCTCGGACGTGTTCTTCACGTGCGTCCCGCCATCGGCTTGCAGGTCAAGGCCGATGATCTCGACGGTGCGAACCTGCTGGATTCCTTCGGGTAGAAGATTGATCTTGGTGCGGATCAAGTCCGGGATTCGGAAAGCTTCCTCGCGCGGCAGGATTTTCACCCGCACATCGCGTCGGGCCTGGACCTCTGCATTGACTGCCGCTTCGATGACCGACACCAACTCTTTTTGCAAACGCTCGAATTCAAAGTCCATGCGGCCTTTGAGCGGCTCCATATCCCCGCCGGTGACAAGCGCGCCGTAATCACGAAAGACCGTCCCGCATAAAATGTGCATGGCGGTGTGCGTTCGCATCAGCTTATAGCGGCGTTCCCAATCGATGACACCATGCACCGGCGTGCCAATTGCAGGCAGGTCGCCATCCAAAAAGTGCAAAACGTCATTGCCCACCTTCTTCACTTTAACAACATTCAAACCTGCCAGTTTCCCAACATCGTGAGGCTGACCTCCTCCGCCGGGGTAAAACACGCTTCGGTCGAGCGCGACCGCTTTTTCGTCCGGGAAAGAGGCGCTCACAATCGCATCGAATTCCCTTAGGTAGCCATCCGTTTGGTAAATTAATTCAGTCATGGTTTATTTTTCCTTGAAGGTAGTTTACAACAAAACTGACTATACATCAACCAAGATTAGCATTTGATTAGAGTCTGGTTACCTACTTGACTCTGCTCTCCAAATTATTGTATAGTAATCATCGGTATCAACCGGGCACTGCCGCCCCTCGGCGCTGTGCCCTTTGTTTCGTCATTTTCAATTTATAAGGAGTGCCAATGATTCGAGTTGAGGGTCTCACCAAAGATTACGGAGCGCGCCGCGCGCTCTCAGACCTAAGCTTCGAAGCCGGGCAGGGCGAGATCGTGGGGTTCCTCGGGCCTAACGGCGCGGGCAAGACCACCACGATGCGCATCCTGACCGGTTACATGCCGCCCACCGACGGCACTGCGGTCGTCGCCGGCTACGATGTGGTTACGGAATCGCTCGAGGTTCGCAAGCGGGTTGGGTATATGCCGGAGACCGTTCCGCTCTATACGGATATGCGGGCCTTTGAATATCTCAAGTTCATGGCCGACCTGCGCCAAATTCCCGAGTCTACCGACCGCGCCTTTGAAACCCTTGAAATGGTTGGGCTGGAAAGCCGCGCCAACAGTTTCATCGGAAGCCTTTCAAAAGGTATGCGTCAGCGCGTTGGATTGGCCCAGGCATTGATCCACCAACCCGAAGTTTTGATATTAGATGAACCAACCATCGGCCTCGACCCTGGTCAGGTGGTGGAAATCCGCAATGTCATCCGCGAGATCGGCAAACAGCGCACCGTTTTGCTTTCCACGCACATCCTCTCGGAAGCCCAGCAAATTTGCGACCGCGTCCTGATCATCAACAAAGGCAAGATCGTCGCCGAAGACACGCCGGAGAATCTGCAGGCGCGTTTAGTCGGCTCTGAACGCGTGTCGCTACGCGTGCGCGGCGACTCGGATGGTATATCGAAACTTCTGCTCAAGATCAAGGGCATACAAAACGTGGATAACGCGCCTGACGGCTCAGTGGAATTTCAATTTGCGCCCGGACAGGATGTCCGCCCGCAGGTTGCCAAAGCCGTTGTTACTTCCGGTTATGAATTGCTGGAGATGCGTCCGGTCGGCATGAGTCTCGAAGAAATCTTCCTCGAGCTGACCCGCGAAGATGCGCATCACGGCAAAAAATAGAGGTTAGAGATGAGAAACATCTGGACAATTGCACGTCGTGAATACAATCATTATTTTGCAAGCCCCATTGCATACGTGGTGGCTTTTGTTATTCTATTGACACTGGGCTTTATTTTTGGCCTGGTTGTTTATGGCGCATCCCAAGCCGCAATGTCAGGTGGATTTGGCGGCGGAGCCCCTGCCGCTCCCGGCATCGATTGGATGGGAAGCACCTTCAACTTCCTGTTAATGCTTACCATCCCCGCTTTGACCATGCGTCTCATATCAGACGAAAACCGCACAGGCACAATGGAACTTTTATTGACCGCCCCACTGCGTGATTGGGAACTGATCATTGGA
>JAKBYW010000380.1:0-3129 GCA_021840275.1 Chloroflexota bacterium
AGAAATCCGGTTAGCCAATGTTTCATCATTCTGTCTCCTTGATGAAACGATTGTAAAAAATCTTCCTTACGAATGTCTTACAGGAGAGTGATAAAAAGGTTAACCTTTGGGAAGGGTAATGATGAAGCGCGTTCCTTTGCCCGGCGTACTTTCAACGTGAATTTCCCCGTCATGTGCGTGCACGATGCCCTGTGTAATTGCCAAGCCGAGGCCCGATCCGCCAGTGGCGCGATTGCGGGATTTTTCTCCGCGATAGAAGCGCTCGAAGATGTGGGACAAATCCTCAGCGCGAATGCCCTCACCCGTATCGCGCACGGTCACTTCGACGTTTGGGCCGGTTTGCCGCGCCCGCAGTTCGATCTGTCCCTCAGCCGGGGTGTGCCGCAAGGCGTTGCTGATGAGGTTGTTCAACACGCGCCCGATGCGCTGGGTGTCCATGTAGAGCGGGTCAACGTTTGGGTCCACAGACCCGGACAAGGTCACGCGCTGACGCGCGGCCAATTCAGTAAAACTTTCCAGCGTATCGGAGACCAAATCTGAAAGCGAGGCGTTTTCCCGATGGAGAGGAAGCCCGCCTGCATCCAACTGAGCCATTTGGAATAGATCGTCAATCAGGAGGGAGAGCGACTGTACTTCGCGCTGGGCAGTTTTATGATAACGCTGAATCGACTCAGGATCTTCTACCACGCCGTCGGCCAATGCTTCGAGTATAGCGCGGATGGATGCCAGTGGAGTTTGTAAATCATGGCTGGCCCAGGCAATCAGGTCGGTTCGCAGACGGACCAGCTCGCGCTGTTTTTCATCACCAGCCTGAAGTTGGGCGGCCATTTGGTTAAAGGCAGATGCAAGAGCGGACACTTCGTCACGCCCATTCATGGCCACCCGCGTTGTGAGGTCGCCTTCGGCCAGTGAGTCGGCGGCATCTTTGAGCAAAGCAATACGTTTGGTGATCGTGCTGGAGAGGAAGTATCCCAATGCCATCGCCATGCCCCCGGCAAAAATCAGCAGGACGATGGCAAGCAATAAATCATGCTGGCTGGCGAACATCATCTGCGCGCTGAACCAGACGTTGAAGAAGGTCAACACGCTGGAGATTGCGTAACCGATCAGCAAAGTCCAGCGCAAGGTGGGAGAACGAGTCAGCCAGCCGAGGCGGTAGGCCGCATAGCCGACGGCGCTCGAGATAACGGCTGTGATGAGCAGGAAGACTGCCATTAGGCGCACTTCGCCCAACGGCGGACTCATCAACAGGGTAAACGCACCCAGCGTGATCGCCAGAATGAGCAGGACGCCCAGCAGATAGCGGGGGAAGAGAGGAAGTTTCATTTTCGGCCTATGCCATTGCTTCGTTGGTTTTTGATACCCAACCATTTTTTGCCCGGATAGATTCTCATGGTTCAAATTTATATCCCACACCCCAGACCGTAAGAACATGAAGCGGGGTCGAGGGGTCGGCCTCGATCTTTTCGCGCAGGCGGCGTACGTGGACGGTGACAGTGCCGGGGTCAATGTAAGCCGAGCCGCCCCAGATGCGCTCGAGCAATTGGTCGCGGCTGAAGACCTGGCGCGGATGACGCGCCAGATAATGAAGCATCTCGAATTCCTTGGCAGTCAGCACAATCTCCTGCTCACCACGCAAAACGAGACGCGTACCCGGGTCAATGGCCAGATCGCCGAAAGTGAGCGGGCGTTCAGCGTTATTTTCAGTGCGGGACTTATCAGCGCGGCGCAAGACGGCGCGCACGCGGCTGACCAGTTCCTGTGGGCTAAAGGGTTTGACAACGTAATCATCCGCGCCCATTTCCAGTCCCGCGATGCGATTAGCTTCTTCCCGTCTTGAGGTGACCATAATGATGGGCACATCACTGCGATCACGCAGCCAGCGTGTGATCGCAAAGCCATCCACTTCGGGAATCATGAGATCCAGAATGACCAATTCGGGCATCTGCCGTTCAAGCAGGCTCAACGCCGTGCGGCCATCGGCGGCGATTAAAGTCGAATAGCCCGCTCTTCTTAAATACAGACTGACCACCTCGGCGATGCTGGGTTCGTCTTCGATGACGAGAATCTGATTTTCGCTCATAACAATCCCATCATACTCGATTCTCTATTCCATTCTTCGATTAACCGATTAAGAAATTATTACACTCTGGCAGGCTTGTTCAGAAAATCGTAAGGATTTGACAGTCTTTTGTTAATGCCTGTTGGCTATCATCGCCGCAATTCAAATCAAAAAGGAGAAAGAATGAAAAACAGAACCATCTTTTTTAGCCTGATTGTTTTACTCTCGTTCGTGCTAACGGCCTGCGGCGGAGCGGTCACACCGCAAGCCATGGTATCGCATGATACTGCCACGCCGGACGCGATGATGGCTCACGAGACCGCCACGCCGGATACCATGATGTCGCACGAGACCCCCACACCGGATACCATGATGTCGCACGAGACCCCCACACCCGACGCTATGATGTCGCATGGCACCGTCACACCGGATGCAATGATGAAACCGCCAGCTTGGTTTGATATCTCTTTTACAGACGCGCGGACGGGGCAGAATTTCACGATCAACAGTTTCAAAGGGAAGGTTGTGCTGGTCGAGACGATGGCCGTCTGGTGCTCGAGTTGTTATGCCCAGCAGGAACAGATCAAAGCATATCATGACCTGCTCGGCAAAAATACAGATCTGGTCAGTCTCTCGCTCGATATCGATCCAAATGAAAAGGCTGATACTCTCAAGAGTTATGTAAACAAAACAAGCTTCGACTGGCTTTATGCCGTATCATCCACCGACGTTTCGCGTGGAATTGCCCAGGCGTATGGAGATCAATTCCTCAACCCGCCGTCCACGCCGATCCTGATCATTGACCGTCACGGCGTTGCGCATCCTTTGCCCTTCGGCATCAAGAGCGCACAAGACCTGATGAAAGCCATCCAGCCTTATCTCGACGAAAAGATGTAATTGATATCAGACTCGATAGGGGATTTGATTCCCCTATCGAGCATTGGATAACCATGGAAACGATTCTCACTTCTCTGACCCTCGGCCTGCTCGCTACGACCAGTCCTTGTGTCCTGCCCCTTTATCCCGGCTTCCTCGCCTACATCAGCGGTGGACCGCAGGGACTGCAT
>JAKBYW010000381.1:0-3128 GCA_021840275.1 Chloroflexota bacterium
TATGAACGCTTCCACCCGCCCCGAAAAACATCCGTCGGCGTTTGCGATTGAATGGGAAAAATTCCGCATGCTGTTTGGAAAATATCGTGAGCACTGGCTGAATGAATTCTTTGATTTGTCGCTTAATGGCCCGGCGTATCGAAGAGCCTGGATCACAGGATTTTTTATTGCGGTCGCAGTTGTTAGCGTTCTGGCAAATTCTTCTCCGATCCTTTCTCACTTGCGAATTTGGCTTTCTGCCGCGTTGACTCCGAAACCGGTAAAAGCCGATGTTCTCCACGAGGTTGTTTTCATCATCACGATGATAGCCTACGTGTGCATCCCGTTTTTCGTGACGGGTTATTACGCCCTTGAAATAACCGCCGATTATCTGGCAGATGTTTTTGAACTGAAGCAGGTGGACACCGCCCGCACCTTCCTTAGACAACTTTCGTTGAACGGCGGAGACCAGGCCATCCACGTGCGCGGCGGAAGGATCGTAGATGAAGACCTCGAGTCGCCCATCGTCAAGATCGGCGGGCCGGGACGCGTCGTGGTCGAATTTGATTCAGCCGTCCTGTTCGAAAAAGCCGACGGTACGCCGCACGTTATCGGTCCGACGCACAAGCCCGGCGCGGAATCAGAAAACGATGAAGACGAGACGAGAGACATTGCAATACTGGATGGTTTTGAGCGTTTCCGCGCAGCCATTGACCTGCGCGATCACTACATTGGTAATCCATCCGGCGAAGGCATGACGATTAAAAGTCTCAGCCTCGATGGTTTGCCGATCAGCGCCGCAGATGTGCGGGCGGTTTACAGCGTGAGACGCAATGAAAGTAAAATCGAAAAAATTGCCTCCAGCAAGGAAATGCCCTATCCTTATTCGAGCAAGGCCATTGAAGACATCGTGTATCAATCTTCGGCGCGTGTGCTGACCGAAGGCCCGTACCCCTCCGATCAGCCCTCCGTGTGGACAAGCGGCGCCCAGGCATTGATTCGCGGCGCGCTCGCTGAATTCATGAGCGAGAACAACTTGAGCGACTATCTCGCCAGCTTCGGCGCGCCGGAAGTGGAACTTGCCGAAAGCCAGGAGCGCACGATCCAATTTCAGCGCTTTGAGGTCACGGCAGATGTCTCATCCACAACCAATCCGCCCACCCTTGCCCGGCCTCAGTTCCGCCCGCGCACTGAACTGAGCGGTATCTTCAACCAAATTTCCGACCGCTTCACGAAGCGCGCCAGCGACCGCGGCATGGATTTGCACTGGATCGGCGTTGGCACCTGGAAGATCCCCGACAAGATCGCCAGCGACCTGATCAGCGGCCAGCACATTCAAGCCTGGCAGCTCAACCGCGAAAATATCACGCGCGGAAGCGAAGCGGCCTTTGCTGCCATTTTCAACGAAGCCCTTCTCGACCAGAAATTAAAGCTCATTCAAGATGTCCCGATTGGAACCTATAAACAGAACGAAAAGGGAACCGACCAAAATCACGCACGCGCCCACGTCATGGCCTATTGGGAATTGTTGGGTCAAGCCGCGGAAATCTATTACCATGCGGGCGATCCTTTGCCATCCGAACTCGAAGACGGCATCTCAAAGATCGAAAATATTATTTTCAGCGAACAACACTACGTCGGCGCCCGCCTGCCATCCAAATTGCGCGCCGCGCCGCCTCCCGCCGATGAGAAGCGTCCGCCCGCGCCATCCACCACCAACGAAGCCAGGCTTTATCTAAAGCTCCTGCGCCTCTTCGATGGCGATTATAGAAAAGCCGAGTGGCTGATCGAATACGAAAATAAAAAGGTTCCCGGCTCCAACCGCGAACAGGTCATCCAATATCTGCTCGACCATCCTGAACTTTGCAAGATCTAACGGACTGCCATGCCTCTCTCACATTCTCAAATTTCTGCCGGCATCGAACGCGCACTGCGGCTGAACCAGCCCATCGTGGCACTCGAATCAGCAGTCATCACACACGGACTCCCCTTCCCGCAAAACCTTCAGTTGGCGCGCGACATGGAAGCGACCATTCGACGCGAAGGCGCGACGCCCGCCACGATTGCACTGCTGGATGGAAAGATCCGCGTTGGGCTTACGGATGAGGAATTGGCGCGGCTTTCCCAGGCCTCCTCCCCGCTGAAAGTGAGTCACCGCGACTTTGCCACGGCCATCCTCAAGAAAGCCAGCGGAGGCACCACCGTGGCCGGGACGATGTTGGCGGCCAACCAAGCCGGCATCAAAGTTTTTGCCACCGGCGGCATTGGCGGCGTGCACAAGGAAGGCGTCTTCGATATTTCCACTGACCTGCGCGCATTGGCTGAAACACCAATGATCGTGGTCTGCGCCGGGGCCAAAGCCATTTTGGATTTACCCGCTACACTCGAATATCTGGAGACAATGGGCGTGCCCGTTGTCGGATATCAGTCCGACGAATTCCCGGCTTTCTATTCGCGCCAAAGCGGACTCAACGTCAGCGTGCGGCTCGATAGTCCGCAGGAGATTGTGGATTTCGCCAACGCGCACTGGTCACTGGGGATGCGCAGCGCGGTGCTGGTCACGAATCCGATCCCTGAAACAGAAGCCATTCCGAAGTCCGAGATGGAACCGGTGATCGCAAAAGCGTCCGCCGAAGCGATGCAGAATCAAATCCGCGGTCAGGCCCTGACTCCGTTCCTGCTCCAGCGCATCAGCGAGTTGACCCAGGAAAAATCCGTGCGCGCCAATCTGTCACTCTTGCTGAATAATGCGCTGGTCGCGGCGCAAATCGCAAAGATAATGACAACCAAAAAAACAAAGTTTTTATAGGTGTCCCATGAAAAAATTTACCGTCTCCACCGTGTTACCGTCCAGCGCCGAAGAAATTTTCAACGCCTGGCTTTCGACTGAGGGACACGCGGCCATGACAGGCAGTCCGGCAAAAGTAGAGCCGCGCGTGGGCGGGACATTCAGCGCGTGGGACGATTATATCTTCGGCAAGACTCTGGAATTGAAACCTTATGCACGCATCGTGCAAGCCTGGCGCACGACCGAGTTCCCCGAAGAAAGCGCAGATTCGCGCGTAGAACTTTTATTGGAAGCCGTCGAAGGCGGGACAAAGATCACACTAATTCATAGCGAGATCCCCGAAAGCCAGGCTGACGGATAC
>JAKBYW010000382.1:0-3120 GCA_021840275.1 Chloroflexota bacterium
AGCACATTTTGGGTCTCGACGATACTGGTCATTATTGCCGCAGGTATCTCCTTCGTGCGTGGCAAGGAGGACCGCAAAGTCCTTGCTGAAGAGTCCGCCCAACCAGTTACTTTTATCGAATAAAAGACCTGCAATCTCAGAGCGTCTCATCGAGCATCCTTTCACGCTGAAAGGATGCTCTTTCTTTACCGTTTATATGTCTCTTTTTGAATACGCATTAGATTTTTGTAAATAAAATGATTTTAGGCGCAGCTGCACCAATTGGCTCTGATATAATTTTGCCATTCATGACCAACCGTTCTAACGAATCCTGGTTATCCGACCTGCGCGCCGACGGCGCAGTGCGCGAAGCGGCGTTGACCGATCTGCGCGATATTGTCGCACACGGACTCCCCTATGCCCTCTCGCGCTGGCTTTCTCCTGATTCTCCACTCTTCACACCATTGGTTGACGAAGTGACCCAGGAGACTCTTCTGCGCGTTCTCGATCAGCTAGACACATTCGAGGGACGCAGCATGTTCACAACCTGGGTGCACAAAATTGCCGTCCGCATCGCGCTGACAGAGTTGCGGCGCAAGCGCTGGCAGGATTCTTCCCTCGACGAAATTGTGGACAATGAGGAATCGCCCGCTCCGGCGCGCATCATAGCGGACCATCAGCCCGGCCCGGCAGAGGCCGCCGAACAAGCCGATATGATGGCGCGCGTCCGCCGTATTTTGGAGCAGGAGTTAACTCCCAAGCAACGCGAAGCTCTTATGCTTTTGAGCATCCAGGATGTACCACTTGAGGAAGCCGCCAAACGCATGAAGACCAATCGTAATGCACTATACAAGCTTCTGCACGATGCCCGCCTGCGACTCAAACGCCGCCTCACGAGGGAGGGTTTAACCGCGCAGGAAATATTATCGGCTTTCGAGCAAAAGTAAGATTAGGCCGAGATTAAACGTCCAATCCAAAGGTTTGGCATGAATATCAAAGATATGTTTCTGAGAATTGGGCATCGTTTTCGACGGGGGCAAGAACTCTCCGACGAAGTTGTTGTGGGATTCCTGCGCGTACTTGATAAAGTCCGCAAAGAAGAAACAACCTGCAATGAGGTATTTGCCCAGATCGATGAATATGTGGAAAAAGAAGTGCATGGTGAAGATGCCGCCCGCCTGATGCCGCTCCTGCGGGAACATCTCGATATATGTTCCCACTGCTGTGATGAATATGAAGCGCTTCTGGATATTTTGGAAGAAACAGCAAAAGAATAGAAAAAGACGGACTTCTGACAGTTCGTCTTTTTATTCTTGAGTTTAAGGCTGATTCTGCTCAAACGATCTTTTCAAACAACAATTGCTCTGCTATCTCAAGGCGGCAAATCTTCGGCTTGAAATATTGATAAATTTCAGGTCTCATCGAGTCGAATCGGTAGGAATCGCAAATTAGAAAATTTCGTGATATTCGCTAATTCGTGTAATTCGTGATAAAGGGAAAAGCTCATGCCAAAATATGTCGCCGCGATCGACCAGGGTACAACCAGCACTCGTTTCATTATCTTCGATCACGAGGGAAATGTGATCGCCGTTGACCAGAAAGAGCACGAGCAAATTTATCCGAAGCCCGGATGGGTGGAACATGATCCGCTTGAGATTTGGGAACGGACTCAGCGCGTGATGCGCGGCGCGTTGGAGAAGGCCGGGGTCGAAATTTCGGATATCGCCGCCATCGGCGTGACGAATCAGCGCGAGACGACGATCGTCTGGGAAAAAGAAACGGGACGCCCGATTTACAACGCTATTGTCTGGCAGGATACTCGCACAGACGTGACCTGCAATGAGCTGGCCAAAAATGGCGGGCAGGATCGTCTGCGGGAAAAAACCGGTTTGCCATTGGCAACTTATTTTTCCGGCCCGAAGATCAAATGGATTCTGGATAATGTTCCCGGCGCGCGTGTCCGCGCCGAAAAAGGCGAACTGCTTTTCGGCAATATTGACACGTGGGTTATTTGGAATCTCACCCATGCGCATATCACCGATGTAACCAATTCCTCGCGCACATTATTGATGAATCTCACCACGTTGGATTGGGATGATGAGATTCTAAAATTGCTTGATATTCCGCGCAGTATGTTGCCGGAAATCCATTCATCATCCGAGGTTTATGGGTCGGCAAAAGGCGGACTTGGCGGCGTTCCTGTTGCGGGCGATCTCGGCGACCAACAAGCAGCCTTGTTCGGCCAGACTTGTTATTCGGTCGGCGAAGCTAAAAATACTTATGGCACGGGTTGCTTCATGTTGTTGAATACCGGCGAGAAACCCGTGCCTTCCAAATCAGGATTGCTGACGACTCTTGGGTACAAGATTGGGAATCAAAATGCCGTCTACGCGCTGGAAGGTTCGATCGCTATCACGGGCGCGCTCGTGCAGTGGCTGAGAGATAATTTGGGGCTGATCCGCCAATCGTCCGAGATAGAAGCGCTGGCGCATACTGTCGAGGATAACGGCGGCGTTTATTTTGTCCCAGCCTTTAGCGGATTATTCGCGCCTTATTGGCGAAGCGATGCGCGCGGCGCAATCGTCGGGCTGACGCGCTACGTCAACAAGGGGCACATTGCGCGCGCCGCGTTGGAGGCGACTGCGTTTCAAACTTGCGAAGTTTTGGACGCGATGGAAAAAGATTCCGGCGTAAAACTTACCGCGCTCAAAGTGGATGGCGGCATGGTCTTCAATGAATTGCTCATGCAATTCCAGTCCGATATTTTGAACGTGCCTGTCGTTCGTCCGCAAGTGGCAGAGACGACCGCGCTGGGCGCGGCTTATGCCGCAGGGCTGGCCGTCGGCTTTTGGAAGAATTTCGATGAGCTGCGCGCCAACTGGGGGCGTGACAAGGAATGGACTCCGAGGATGGATTCAATTTTGCGGGAACAGTTATACTCGACGTGGAAAAAAGCCGTGACCCGCACATTTGATTGGGTTGAATAAAGTGTCACGTTCCAAGTGTCAGGTGTCACGTCTAACCTGGCACTTGATACTTGACACCTGACACTAAACTATGAACAGAAACGAAATTCTTTCCTCTATAAAAACCAAACCTGAAGTCTCGGTGTTGATCGTTGGCGGAGGTATCAATGGCATC
>JAKBYW010000383.1:0-3116 GCA_021840275.1 Chloroflexota bacterium
TTTAGTTGAATATGCGCTGATTATTGTTTTGGTTGCCATTGTTGTTATCGCGGCTCTGATGGTCCTCGGCCCGATCATTGGCAACACGTTCAGCACGATCAGCAAGAGCCTCTAAGTACCCTAATTGTAGGACTGTTACAAGAAGTGGGACTCTGTCGAACCGACAGAGTCCTTCTTTTTTACCAACATGTTTTTGCCATTTTTCTTGTATAATTCATGTGGTATAAAACCATAAAGTTCTTGCACGAGAGGAGAGATATATGCGCCGCGGGCGAATTCTCATTTTTATACTTCTGATCGTAGTAATAGGGCTGGTCGTGGCTTTTGTGGCTTGGCGTACTTTGCTGCAGCCGGCCACACCGCCAGCGCCGGCGAATGTGCAAGTGTATGTCGCCAGGCAAAATATTCCTCAAGGCGGAAGAATCACTGAAGATCTTTTGACCACTATTACTCTGGCCCAGGATCAAGTGACTGCTGGGGAGTACACACCAGACAAAAAGGCGGATCTTCTGACCAACAAGGTAGCCAAATTCCCCCTGGATCAAGGGGTGGTTATCACCAGTTCAATGGTTTCAGATGCGTCACAGGCTGTCACAATTGCAGGTCCATCATGGGCCGCTTTAATCCCCCCGGGGATGACTGCGATCTCGATCCCGACATCCCGTTTATCTCTTGTGAGCTATGGTGTCAGTGACGGTGCTCATGTTAATGTCAATGCTTGTTTCCTGTTCATAGATGTTGACCCGGCGTTTCAAACGGCTTTGCCGAACAAATTCGATGCCTTGACCGGGGTAACGGCCGGCGGCAATATCAGCGTTGGCGGCGGGGGAGCGGGTGGAGTACAGGGACGCGCAGAACTGGATCCATCTTTTTTGCTGCCCTTTTATCTGGAGCCAAGTGAGGCTCAGCGCCCGCGCCCAACCTGTCAGGCGGTATTTCAGAATGTTGTTGTTATGAAACTTGGCGACTTTCCACTTGCATCAACTGAGACCGCAGCGGCCCAGGCCGCTCAACAGCAGACCGCTCAACAGCAGGGCACGGCACCTGCTCCGGATATCGTTACTTTGATTGTCTCGCCACAGGATGCAGTGACGCTTTCCTACTTGGTTTATACGAACGCGCAAATTATGATGACTCTTCGCAATCCAAACGACGAATCTCGGATGGCCACAGAGGCAGCGACTCTCCAGTTTCTTTTGAGTCAATATAATATCCCGGTTCCTGCGAAACTGCCTTATGCATTGAATCCGCGCATCGATACTCTGGCAGCTCCCTCCCTGCCGAATGATACGGTTACGGTTCAGCCCAAACCATAGCCAACATACTATGGATATTAGTAATGCGTTTTAAGGAGATTGATGGCCGCGGATGACAAGATTCGGGTTCTGATTGTGGACGATGTTGTGGATACGCGGGAGAATGTACGAAAATTGCTGCAATTTGAGGCCGATGTTGAAGTAGTCGGTGCCGCCCGTTCCGGGAAAGAAGGAATTAGACTTTCCCGGGAGCTTGATCCTGATGTCATTTTAATGGACATCAATATGCCCGATATGGATGGTATTTCCGCGACGGAATCCATTCATCAAAAGTCACCGCACATACAGGTTGTCATCCTGTCGGTGCAGGGCGACCAGAATTATATGCGTCGCGCAATGCTGGCCGGTGCGCGTGATTTTTTGACGAAGCCTCCGATGGGAGACGAGTTGATATCGGCCGTCCGCCGCGCAGGCGAGATGGCTCGTTTAGAGCGAAATAAGGGCGTTCAAGTTGGTCATGGCCCTGTTGCCCCGAATGGTACGATGGGAGCGTCTGTCAGCGCCTTGGGCTTGGCGCAAGGAAAGATCGTGACTGTATATAGCCCCAAAGGCGGAACTGGTTGCACGACGCTGGCGGTCAATCTGGCGTTGGCGCTTCACAATGAAATCACACGTGCGGTCCTCGTTGATGCGAATTTGCAATTCGGCGATGTGGCAATTTTTGTCAATGAACAGGGTAAGAATACGATTCTTGATCTTGCCCCGCGCGTTGACGAATTGGATCCGGACATTGTCGAAGGGATCATGATCAAGCATGAGCCATCCGGCATTCACATTCTTGCTGCTCCTCAGCGCCCTGAAATGGCTGAGAAGGTTTCCGCAGACCAGTTTGGGAAAGTGCTCGATTACCTGCGCCGCATGTATGCTTATGTTGTAGTGGACACCACACCGATCTTGACTGACATTACCCTCTCCGCAATCGATGCGAGTGATACGATTGTGCTGATCACAACACAGGATATCCCCGCCATCAAGAATGCCCGTTTATTCCTTGATCTGCTGCAAACCATGGGCATTGAGCGTGAACGTATTGTATTTACGATGAATCGTTTCGATAAGCGGATTGCAATTACACCCGAACGGGTTGGCGAGAATTTAAAACAGGAAATTAAAGCGGTTATTCCTCTGGATGAAAGAGTCGTTATTCCCTCCGTTAATCGCGGCGTACCTTTCATGTTGGATAACAAATCACAACCGGTAGCCAGGGGTGTCTTTGGGTTGGCAGAAGCAGTGCGGGCGCAGCTGGCTGCTCTTGAAGCAAGCGAAGCGCCTGTTGCAAAGCGTTAGGAGATAAGATATGTCTTTATTGAAACGTATCGAGCAGGGACAGGGCGGTGGAAAAGAGCAGGGCGGCTCCACTTTACCCCAGCCGTCTGGCACGGGGGCCGGACAGGGCGGCGACAGTTCGCGACTTTCTTCCCTGCAGGCCCGTCGCGTAAGCGCACCCATCACTACTCCACAAGCCGGCTCTTACTTTGACCTGAGAACACGCGTCCAGAATAAGTTGCTTGCCGAGCTTGATCCATCCATGGACATTACTCGTACGGATGATGTCCGCCAGACGATCCAGGGGTTGTTTGAGCAAATTCTGACTGAAGAAAACATCGTTCTTTCCCGACCTGAACGGGCGCGGCTGTTTGAGCAGATTGCAGCTGAAATCCTGGGATTTGGTCCGCTTCAGCCCTTGTTGGAAGATGAGACTATCACTGAAATCATGGTGAATGGCGCCAAGAATATTTACATCGAACGTAAAGGCAAACTGCATCGTGTGCCGGTCACTTTTGAAAATAACGATCATGT